>CAZJBZ010000017.1:0-17463 GCA_964543975.1 uncultured Spirochaetales bacterium | reverse complement strand
GCCGGAAAGCGGTTTTTCGGAAGCGTATTTTTCTCGAGTTGCTATAAGACCAGGCATCTCTTTTTCAGCATTTTCTATCTCTAAGCGGCCGAAGTCGGCCAACTCAATATCTTTTATTTTATAATTCGGTGTTTTTGTTGCTATCATGGTATTCTCCTTGTTCATGTAATAGTGCAGCGGACCGGGTGGTATTAATTGACCCTTGCGCCGGCCGGTTCTCCGCCTGCTATTCCAACGGAAACGGCGTTCTTCAATTCGTCCGTTTTATTAGTTTTTTCCCAAGTAAATTCCGGTTCCGGACGACCGAAGTGTCCGTAGGCAGCTGTTTTTCGATAGATAGGTCTGCGTAATTCCAAATCTTCGATAATAGCCGCGGGTCGTAAATCGAATACATCCCGCACGATCTTCGTTAATTCAATATCGGGTACAATTCCCGTTCCAGCCGTATCAACCATTATTGAAACCGGTTCCGCAATTCCGATCGCGTATGAGAGTTGAACTTCACACCGTTTCGCTAATTCGGCGGCGATAATATTCTTTGCCACCCAGCGTGCCGCGTAAGAGGCCGATCTGTCCACTTTTGAAGGATCTTTGCCGGAAAAAGCACCACCGCCGTGGCTTCCGTGTCCTCCGTAGGTATCGACGATAATTTTGCGTCCGGTAAGACCGGCATCACCCATCGGCCCGCCGATAACAAAACGACCTGTAGGGTTGATATGATAATTGATGTTATTTGTATCAACCAGTTCCTGGGGGAGGACCGGTTCTATAACATGCTCGATTATCCCTTCACGAAGTTCTTCGTACGAAACTTCAGCGTCGTGTTGTGTCGAAATAACGACAGTATCAATTCGAACAGGTTTGCCGTCATCATACTCTACCGTTACCTGCGATTTCCCGTCCGGTCGTAGATACGGCAGCTTTCCGTTCTTTCTCGTTTCTGAGAGCTTTGCGGTCAATTTATGGGCCAAGGTAATCGGCATAGGCATATACTGTTCGGTCTCATCACAGGCGAACCCGAACATCAATCCTTGATCACCGGCACCCTGCTCTTTGTGCAATCCGGTCCCTTCGGTCACCCCTTGAGAGATGTCGGCCGACTGTTCATCCAATGAGGTCATAACCCCGCACGTTTCATAGTCAAAACCGAAATTCGCGTTTGTGTATCCAATTTCTTTGATTACATTCCGTGCTACATTCGGAATATCGACATATTCGGTTGTTGTAATTTCCCCCGCGATGACGACCAAACCGGTGGTGACCATCGTTTCGCAAGCCACACGGCCTTGAGGGTCTTTTTTCATTACTTCATCTAATACACCATCCGAAATTTGGTCGGCGATTTTATCGGGATGCCCTTCGGTAACCGATTCGGATGTAAATAGGTGTCTGTCGTGAAACATAAAATTCCTCCATTCTCTATAATTTCTTGTTAAACATTTTTCTATAAGTCGTTTTTCTGCTATTATATTTCTCTCTAATATATTTTCTGTTAGAAACATTACGGCTAAAAAGAAAAAGAGTCAAGTGGATTCAACAAAAAAAACTTGAGGTGAATGCAAAAATCACCATTTTATCCGTGTTGAAACAATTAAATGCTTATACAATAAGTAATTGAAATTTTTGCAATTACCACACTTAATTGAAGATTATAGCTTTACAAAACGATAAAAAAGTATTAGATTTCTTTGACACTTATGGAGTAAAATAGTTTATCAATAGATGAAAACGTATTTCGATGATGTAACCATCCACATTGTCAAATGTCTTCGGAAAATTACTCATGAGATTGGCCGTCATTCAAAGCACATCCATGAAAATTACAACATTACACTACCTCAAATGATATGCCTTCGGGAAATTGCCAAACAAGGTCCTATTTCTTTCAGCACATTGACTAAACTCATTTTCCTCAACAACAGCACCATTACCGGTATTGTCGATCGATTAGAGAATCAAGGATTTGTTAAACGGATACGAATGAGTAAAGACAGGAGGCAAATACACCTCGAAGCAACCGACCTTGGGAAAGAACTTTTAGAAAAAGCCCCGCCACCGATCGATCAACATTTTATAGACAATCTGAAAGACCTCTCCGCTGAGGAGCTCCATCGCGTTATATGGAGCTTGGAAAAAATCATTAAACTATTTAATACCGAAGAAGAATTTTCTTCCTATTTTAATGAGGACGCGGAGACTAAACAGACTACGAGCACCGGATAAGAAGAAAGTGGTCCTACCGTAACAACACATCTATTGTTTTTTCCATAACAGCCTCTTTCAAAATGCGGAGGTAGTGACAATCATTTTTAAAAGAGGGTTAAAAGCACAGGGAATATAGTATTCATTAAAAAAACATTCTAAATGTTTACAATAGAAAGATTTATTAACTTGCCGATCAGGCGTTTCTTTTACTATTTTATAGCAAGGGAGATTTAACTATGGCTGTAAAATTTCAAGATTACTATGAGATACTCGGCATTCCTCGAGACGCCGCTCAAGAGCAGATACAGAGCGCGTATAGAAAACTTGCGAGGAAATACCATCCGGATATAAACAAAGAAAAAGACGCCGAAGACAAATTTAAAAAAATAAGCGAAGCGTATGAAGTATTGAAAGACCCGGAAAAACGGAAAAAATATGATACGTTAGGGGCCAATTGGAAAACCGGAGACGATTTTACACCACCTCCCGGATGGGAGCAGTGGCAAACCGGCTCACGACACGGGACCGGCCCCCAATCGGGATTTGATTTTGGATTTGATTTTGGGGATATGGGTACTTCTTTCGGTTCGGGTTTCAGCGATTTTTTTGAAAGTTTTTTTGGAGACGCATTTCAGGGATTCCGTACGACGAGATCGACACACCATGGTGCCGGCGGCGGTTTTCAGTCATCCACGCGGGGACAAGACCAGGAAGCCGAACTTACCATAACCGTAGAGGAAGCTTACACGGGGACCAAAAAGAACATTACACTCAGCTATAGTGAGGTCGATGAAGCCGGCAGAATACAACAGAAGAGTAAAACACTCGATGTGACGATTCCGTCCGGGATCACCGACGGAAAACGACTGCGTTTGAGTGGTCAGGGCTCAAAAGGCGGCACAAGGGGAACAGCGGGAGATCTCTATTTGCGAATTCATATCGCGCCGCATCACAGATTTCGCGTAAAGGGGGCCGATATTGAAATTGATACGCCGATAGCGCCGTGGGAGGCGGCGTTAGGCGCGGAAATCACCGTTCCACTGGTCCAGGGTAGTGCTAAATTAAAAATCCAACCGGGTATTCAATCAGGGCAGAGATTGCGCGTAAAAGGAAAGGGTTTAAAGGAGAATAAAAATCAACAAGGCGACTTTTACGCGGTTGTTAAAATAGTGGTGCCGAAAAACCTTTCTTCCGAGGAAAGGGAATTGTATAACACATTATCAAAGATTTCCACTTTTAAACCGAGACCTTGGTAACGACTCTGCCGGAATGTCGTGGTCCTACGGCTACGGAGAGACAAAAAAAAACTCCCAGAGAAAAGGAGGTCAAAACTCTGGGAGAATAAAAAAAAGGAGGTCATAATGAAAAAAACTAAATCATTTTATATTCAATTATACAACAACCGAACAGGCAAAAGGTAACAAAAAAATTAAAAAAAAGATTCGATTGTTGTATAAAGGACCTCTTTTTCAATCGGCTTTGTGATGTGGGCATCCATTCCTGCCTCCATAAACGATTTCGTATCTGAATCCATCGAATGCGCGGTCAGTGCTATTATGGGAATTCGCCCCGCTCCACTCTTCTCCTTTTCCCGAATCTGTTTTGTTGCTTCAATTCCGTCCATTATCGGCATCTGTACATCCATGAGGATAAGATGAAAGCTGTTCGATTCCCAATGAGATACCGCCTCCTCTCCGTTCGTTACTTCTTCCGATTCATATCCTTTTTTTTTCAATAATTTAGACAGTACCATTCTATTTATTTTATTGTCTTCAGCGATAAGTATTCTTATCTTTTGCGATTTATTCATTAGCATCCGCCTCTATTCGACAAAAAGAAACACTTCCGGAAGTGTATCCGTAAACCCGAATGTTGTAATAGTCTTTATCAACCATACTACCTTTCACTTACCGACCGGTCGCCAGCCAGATATGTGTTTTGACAATCTGAAGTACTGTTTTCGTTTCAAAAGGTTTCGTAATGTATGCTGCCGACCCCAGTTCTTTACCCCGCCGGCGGTCCCCCTCATCGCTTTTGGCTGTGATAAATATGACGGGGATATTCTCCGTCCTTTTATCAGCTTTCAAACGCTTGCACACCTCATACCCATCAAGTCCCGGCATCATGATATCAAGAAGGACCAGATCCGGCAGCGGTCCGTTTTGCATGAGATCAAGCGCTTCTTCTCCTGATTTTGAAATAATAATCTTATATTTTTCCTTCAACATTCCAGCCAATGTTTTAATGTTAGAAGGGGTATCATCTACAATGAGGACAGTCGTTCTCTCCACCATATACTCACATTATAAATCCATTTCCAAGTGAGAAGCAACAGTTTTCAGAATTTCATGTGCTTCTTTATAGTTGAAATCTTCGATTAAAACAGTTATTTCCTCAAGCTCCTTCCGATAAGCCTCGAAACCAGGTTGGCTTTTGAGTTCCTCCAGAACATCTTCAGAGTCAAGATCATTTGCGGTAAGCAGTGACGATAATCTCTTTATCAAAGGCGAGAGGGTTTCTCGTTCCATAGGCTTGTTCCGAGTCAAGTCCGGAGAGAAGGCCCCGGGATGGTCGTTAGTCGGAATTCCTTCTGAAATGGACTTCATAACTGTCTTCAATGCGTCTTCCGTTTCATCGAGTAACAGAGACAGAGAAAGTGACTCTCTTTCCTTGATCACCTCATTCAACGCTTTGGATTTTTCATAGACGGATTCGGCCCCGATATTACCCGATACCCCCTTTAAGGTGTGGGCCATAAGTTCCGCGGTCCCATAGTCCTCCCTCTCTAAAGCCTCACGAATTGCCGGAATCGTTTTTGTGTTACGACGAACAAAATCCTTGAGCAGACTGAAATAGAGCTTACGGTTATTTCCCAATCTTTCCAGACTCTCGGTAATATTTACTCCCTCAATCGTCCGCGGAAAATTATCTTCAAAAGAAACACCTCTCTTTTCAGTTTCCACCACATGACCGGGGTTCTTCCCGTGGACCCAACGGCGTAAGGTGGTAAAGAGTTCTTCGGTGTTTATCGGTTTAGCTACATAATCGTTCATACCGGCTTCCAAGCACCGCTCCTTATCGCCTTTCATTGCGTTTGCGGTCATCGCGATTATCGGCAGTTCTTTGAACCGCTTATCCGAACGGATCATTTTTACGGCTGAAAAACCATCGAGTTCCGGCATCTGTACATCCATCAATACAGCATCGTACTCCTTTCTCTTTATTGCATCGATCCCTTCATATCCATTATCCGCGATATCGACCATAATACCGGCCTCGGTCAAAATCTCAGCCGCTACTTTTTGATTAATCTCATTATCCTCTACCAACAGAAGCGAAGCACCCTGTATAGCTTGCCTTGCAATAGATTCCCGAGTAATAAGCCCTGAAGTGCGATCGGATGCATCGAAACCGCCGAAGAGGTTGATAATGGTATCGAAGAGCGATGATATTTTAATCGGTTTGAGTAAAAACCCGTCTACTACCCCGCTCCCGATATCTTCTATATCTTTACTACTGCCGAAAGCCGTCATGAGAACGATAGGAACAGACGAATATTCCTCCAGAGAACGAATTCGACGGGCCGTTTCAATACCATCGGGATCGGGCATCTTCCAATCCATAAGAATGACATCGATCGAATCGTCAACGTTTGCACCCGTTTTCAATAATTCAATCGCCTCTATGCCGTTTTTCGTCATTATCGAATTGAAACCAAACGATTCCAACATCTGACGGAGCATCATTCTTGACGATTCATTGTCGTCGACAACAAGTACCTTGAGTCCTTCGATATTCGCGGGAACAATGCGTTTTTTCTCATTTTCTTTTGGCTGCCTATTCAAGGTCAGAGAGAAATAGAAGGTCGATCCTTGATTGATGCGGGATTCGACCCAAATTTCACCCCCCATGAGCTCGGTCAGGCTCCTGCAGATGGCCAAACCGAGGCCTGTTCCTCCGAACTTTCGTGACGTTGAACCGTCTGCCTGAGTGAAGGAGTCGAAAAGTTTCTCGATCTTATCACTCGGAATACCAATCCCGGTATCACGGACCGAAAACTGCAGATCAACCTGCCATTCGGTTTTCTGAATGCAAGAGACGAACACGACAATTTCGCCTGCCTCGGTAAATTTAACGGCGTTTGAAACGAGGTTTGTGAGAATTTGTGAAATTCTTAGCGGATCACCGACCAACGCTTGAGGGGCGTCCTTTTCAGCTACTGCAACCAATTCAACATCCTTCTCCGCGGCCCTCGAACGAAAAATATCACTCACTTGGTCCAAAACCTCGTTGAGATAAAAACTCGTATTTTCCAGGACCAATTTCCCGGCTTCAATTTTAGAAAAATCGAGAATATCGTTTATCAATACCAGTAGTGATTGAGAAGAGCTGTTGATAATTGTGAGGTATTCCTTCAACTTTGCCGACGCCTTCTGTTTTAAGGCCAACCCGGTCATACCGATTATCGCGTTCATCGGGGTCCTTATTTCGTGACTCATATTGGCCAAAAACTCACTCTTTGAGCGGGTCGCCGCTTCCGCCTCCTCTTTCGCCCGCCTCAGCTCCGTTTCCGAATCGTTACGGGAAATGGCCTCAGCCAACGTGCCCGCAAACGCCTGCAGAATCGATTTTTCGCTCTCCGACCAAGACCGTAGTGTTGAGCAGTCATCAAACCCGATAAGTCCCCAGAAATTGTCCCGCATAACAATAGGAACAACCAAGAGTGATCGTATCGAAAGTGATTGCAGCAACTCGCGCTCCCGGTCGGTAAAAGAATCCACCGTACCGGAAATGATTTTACCCTTCCTGAGGAGTGAGTACCAACGAAGAAGCCCCTTTTCCCTGTACGATATTCTGCCCCGCAGCAAGTCGGTAGGCATGGGAATGACGCCGTCGTTCGACCATTCATAGGTCAACCCCATGACCACATCGCCTTCCGTTGAGAGAAGGTTTTTATAAACATAGGCCCGGTCGACATTGATTTCTTTGCCGACAATTGAAAGCGCCTCTACGACCGCGTTATCAAAATCTTGGTTACCGATAAGATACTCTAACGCCTTTGTAACGCCGTTTAGAAATCGGTCCCTTTTAATCAGCTCTTTCTCAGCTGTTTTTCTGCCCGTAATGTCTACCATTGAAACAAGGACCCTAGAAAACCTTTCACGTGCTTCGGGAGAAACATTAACATCGATTATGCAGTACCGCTTTTCCCCCCTGACGGTGTAGTGTACCTGTTCACTTGAAAAATGGTCGGCACCCTCGGCGAAGGCGATAAACTCTTCGAAAAAAACCTCCTCCGACTCTGAACCGAAAAGCCGATGAAAATTAGTAAAGATCTGTTCCCTGGAATTGGCCTCAAAAAGGTCCAGAGTCGCCTGGTTCATCTCTAATATTTTTATGTTTTGAAAGCAGTTGTCCACTTCCTCGGGATGGTCCGAAAAATAGCGCCGGAAATCACGCACCCCGCTCGAGTGGAGCTCATCAAATCGTTTTTTCACCGCTGTCCAATCCTCGCGAGAGAGAGAAATCGGAGCACTTTCGAAGAGACTTCGATATCGATTTTCGCTCTCTTCCAGTGCAAGACTGGCCCTGCGCTGTTCGGTAACATCTCTGCCGATGGATATGATTCCTTTGGGATTTCCCCATGCATCCGAGAGAGCAGCCATTCTGAAATCGGCATAAAACTCACTCTCATCCTTTCTATAGACGATAAACTCCGTTTCCTCCTGAGGATGTCCTTTGATAAGTGATTTGAAGAGAGAGGCTATTTTCTTTCTATCCTCCTCCTTTAAAAACTCGAAAAGGTTCCTCCCGATCATTACTTCGGTAACGGAAAAACCGAACATCTCCATAGCTTTCGGAGAGGCGTAATTGATGGCCCCTCGAAGGTCGGTTAAAAGAAAGCCGTCGGGAGAGGCATCGATAATCTTTTGATTGAACTCTTTTGCTTCATCTATCGTTTTTTCCGCTATTTCAATGAGTGTGCCGGAAACCCGATAAATGATGTATGCCATGATGCAGCTGAAGAGGAGAAAGATAAAAAAGAAAAAAGGGAAGGTTGCATACAGCCGTTTAGCAGGAAATCCGACATTTATTCCTACGGCAACGAAATGGGAGAAAAAGGTAAGAAAAGAGAGAGAAATAGCGGTAATAATCTGATATTTGCGAATAGAAAACAGGCTCATAACGAGCAGCTGAAAAATCAAAATGAGCGTGGTCTGACTTAACGCCGATTCAAAGGCAAAGGGGAGGGCATCCCCCCCGGTTGCGGTGAGGGTCAAACCGAACAGGTAGGTGTTTACGACAGTGTTGAGAAAGACCGTCACGAAGGTCAGCAGGATCATATTAACGGCAGCTTCGGGTCTCCCTTTTTTGATGAACATGACGGACAGCAGAAGAGTTATCGGCAAAAAAAGATTTCCGACGATGTGAACTTCCTTATGTGTCCAAAAGAAACTCTGGATGGTAACCGGGGCATAAGCCAACAAAACGACAATATTGAACAAGAGGAGGGCTTCCATCTTCTTTCGAATGTAAATCGGTGCCGTATCGTAATCCGATAAAAAGTGGGTTTTAAACCGTTTGAACATTACAACGCTCCAGTTGTCATCATAATTGAGAAGCGACCCCCATATCAAGAAGCTCAAGAATAAATTGACGAAGACGCCGCCTTCAGTTTACTCTGTTCGTAAACCATACGAGGAGGTGCGCCTTATGAGTTTGCACATCGGAGGGGAAAAGGGGGATGTCGCAGAAACCGTCCTGCTCCCGGGAGATCCTCTGCGAGCTAAGTTTATTGCTGAACAATTCTTAAACGATATCCAAACCTATACAACCATCCGAAATGTATTAGGTTATACGGGTACCCACAACGGTAAACGGGTTTCCGTCCAGGGCACCGGGATGGGCGTGCCTTCCATCTCTATCTACACGCACGAATTGGTAACCGTCTATGGGGTCAAGAACCTGATAAGGGTCGGATCATGCGGCTCTATTCAGAAAGAGATCGGAATACGGGATATTATCCTCGCCTTGACCGCATCTACGGATTCCGCGATCAACAAACTTCGTTTCGGAGGCAGAGATTACGCGCCGACCGCCTCATTTGGCCTTCTCAAAAAGGTCTACGACGCGGCTGTCGAAAAAAAGATCGATGTCAAGGTTGGGAGCGTTTTTACAACCGACCTTTTTTACCACGATGATCCTGACTATTGGAAGCTGTGGGCCGATTTCGGAGTTCTGGCCATCGAGATGGAGACGACCGCCCTCTATACACTAGCTGCTCATTTCAACGCGCAAGCACTGTCCATTTTAACGGTCAGCGACAATATTTTGACGAATGAGCAACTGACGCCCCGGGAGCGGGAGAGATCGTTCTCCGACATGATCGAATTAGCACTTTCGACGCTCTTCGAAGAGAGAGAGTAGAGCGGGAAGAATAATCAAGGTCCCAATTGCCGCGGTGAACAGAGCGAAAGCTACCAATACCCCGAAATAAACGATCGGTTTAAAACTGGCGAAACAGAAAACTAAGAACCCTCCGACAATAGAGGCTGAAGTAATAACGATCGGTCTTCCCGTTATTTTCAAAGTATCAGTGAGAATTACATCCATCTGGGTGTGGATTGCCGACTGCTGCTTGTACCGCAACAACAGGTGAATAGCGTTGTCCACCCCGACTCCTATGACGACGATCGATAACATGGTTGTCGTCATATCCATGGGTATGCCTAATGCCACCATTATGACGACATTGAGCATGATTCCGGTTAGAAGGGGAACTATTGCGAGTAAGCCGAAACGAAGCGATCGGAACACAATAGAGGTGAGGACAAAGATGAAGAGAAAGGAGAGAAGCGTTGTTACCCGTTGGTCCCGCTTTATAATATCAGCTAAGGAAATATAGTCCAAGCTTTGTCCCCAGAGGGTCATCGTTATTTCCTCAGCGAACAATTCTTTTTTATTCGCTCTGATATCGGACAACAGATTCCGCATTGCTTCATCGTTTAACAGCCCTTTCTTTTCGTGATCATACACCCAAAGTGTCATGGTTAGTTTTGTAAACTCCTCATTCGCGATCAATTTCATCGAATTATCCGGGTTGGGTTGGGCTAGCATCATCTTGATATACTTCGAAATAAAAAAAATGAGGCTTCGTTTTTCAGGAATTGACTCTTCATTAAACAAAATAGAATTCAAATGGGTGAGATAGGTGACGAAAGACATTATCTTGGTGACGTTCTCCCGCTCTTTTAACTGACGTTCAAACTCCGCCAACGATTGGAGCACCTCTTTATCGAGAAAATAATTCTCTTCATTTTCAGGAGCTTCAAAGGTTATATAAAACTGCTGGTACCCGCCAATCTCTTCGGCAATAGACATGATATCCTGAATGGCAGGATCTTTCTTCGGAAAATAGCTGACGACTTCCGTGTTATATCGTAATTTACCGAAAGAGAGGAAAAACCCAACAGCAATCGCGATAAATACAAGAAGGATTACGATTCTATATTTTTTTACAACGATGCTCAGCCAGGTCATCACTTTCGCGATGGTACCCTCGACAACCTGGGTAATCTGGACGTCAGTCGGCGTTTTCATCCGACTCAGCATCGCGGGGAGGAAAACCAAAGAGAGAAAAGCGGCGTAGATGATGCCGAAGCTGGTTGCGATCCCGAATTCCCTTGTTGCATCGAGTTTTGTTGCCAAAAGACTCATAAAACCGATTACAGTCGTAGCCGCAGCCATAAGAACAGTTTTATTAACACTAAAGACAGCCTCCGCGACCCAACGTTTTTCACTACCTTCTTCCGATGAACCTTTAAGAATTGCCGCTTCTCGAAAATATTGGTTCAGAATGTGGATGCTGTACGAACTGCCTAATGTCAGTACTAGGGGGGGAGTAACGATGCTGATTATGGTAATGGTAAACCCCATCAACGACATCGTCCCGACGCACCAAACAGTACCGAACGTAACAACAAGAAACGTCAGCAGAGTCGCCCGTTTCGCGCGAAAACCGAAGTAGTACATCACTAAAATAAGTATTAAAGAAAAGGCAAGGAGGCGGGACAAATCACGAACGAGGTAGACTTTAATCCGATTGAATAAGAGCGGATACCCTGCCATATGAATTTCATACGTCCCCTCGACAATTTCCAAAGCGGATTCAACCTCGCTCATAAACGCCTCATAATCGGCTATTTCAGTGAGAGGAAAGAGGACAGTCAATGTATCATGATCTTCCGAGATAATAAGGCGTTCCGCGAATGGATCTTGTGTAATTCTCGATTGAAACAATTCCAACTCTTTTTCGGTTTTCGGCGCTCTCCCATCAGGAGACATTGTCGATACTTTTAATCGTTTGCCGTCTTTCTGAAACGTTACGAACGAGAAGGGTTCGATTATCGAGGCGATTTCTTTCATATCGCCAAGTCGGCTTATAACCGTTTCAAGCTTCTGCAGCTTTTCAATTGAAAAGACGTTTTCATCGGAAAAGGTTATGATCATGTATTCACCCATTCTCTCGGAAATGCCGAATTTTTGGATCATATCCTCAATTTGGGTGGATTCGGGTAAAAGTCCTTCAACTTCGGGATTGATTTTGACCCGCAGCATGAAAACCCCGAAAAATACGGTCACAATTGCGGTTCCGATGATTATAAAAAGTGAACGATCAATCGTAAATTGTACTATACGGAAGAAAATGCTTTTTTTCATACTGACCTTTTCTTTGAAGTTAGTTAAACCGGACTAGGTTTGCAATAATAGTAAAAGGGGTTTCGAATGTCAACTCGACCTGTTGACCTTTCTTCGTATCGTTTTTATTATTCTTAGCCGGAGAGAAAAGTGAAAGCAGCAGTAACAGGTGCAAACGGATTTATCGGCAGCAAATTGTGCGAAGCGTTACTAGAGAGAGGGGACCGCATTACCTGTCTGGTCCGTCCCACCAGCAATATAGAATTCATAGAAAACATACATGGTATTGAAATCATTCAAGGCGACATTACGGAAAAAGCGGATTTGGAAAACGCGTTTTCCGGAAGTGATGTGGTTTTCCACACAGCCGCGTATGCCAGTGATTGGGGACCGTGGGAGACATTCAGGAAGGTCAACGTCGAGGGGACCCGTAACGTCATGGAGGCGGCCCTGTCGTGCGGCGTTCGCCGGGTTGTTCACACCAGCTCGGTAAGTGTCTATGGATTTCCGGGAGGTACGGAGATAAAAGAAGATCACCCGTTTGTAGACAGACACGATCCTTACTGCACGACTAAAGCGGAGGGGGAAGACGTTGCGCTTCGTTACAATGAAAGAGGGTTGGAAGTAACCGCGATTAGACCGGCCGGTGTGTTTGGACCACACGATCGGACCACTACGGCTGTTTTGGCCCCGGAATTGGAAAAAGGCGGCGTACCGTTTGTTTCAAAAGGCAGATATTACATGGCACCGCTCTATATAGATAACTTGGTACAAGCGATGCTTTTGGCTGCTGAAAGCGAAAATGCTCCGGGCGAAGCGTTTAATATCGCGGACGATGATAAGATAACCTGGAAACAGTACATGGATTGGATGTGCGAGGAATTGGAATGCAAACCACAAAAACTCAGTTTTCCCAAATGGCTTGCCTGGCCGGTCGCTACTCTTATCGAGTGGATCGCAAAACTCTTCAACAAAAAGACCGCCCCTAATATCACCAGATACCGAGTACGGGTGGTAATGAATGACGCCCACTACAGTACCGAGAAAGCGAAAAGACTCCTTGGGTATCGTCCTCATATCGGGACAAGAGAAGGGATTAAACATACCATAGCTTGGTTTAGAGGCTATCAAAAGAATCAGACCGCATAAGGGATTAGTTGCATGAAAACATACTGTATTACAGGTATTTCCGGTTATATCGGATCTCTGTTAGCTGAAAAGGTTTTGGCAGAAGAGGATACACGAGTTATTGGTATCGATATAAGCTCACCGAAACAATTACATCGGCATTTTTCCGAAGAGAGATTTACTCACTATCAAATCGACATTCGGGACCAGGATGCGATAAGCAGAATATTCCGTACAGAAGCACCGCATACTTCGATCCATCTTGCCTTCTACACCGCACCGGAAGGAGACGTAAATCAAGCGTATGCCGTAAATATCGAAGGAACGAAAAACGTGCTTCACGCGGCTGCCGATTCCGGTGTACGCCGAATCATACTGCTGTCAAGTTCGGCAGCGTATGGAAGCCATCCCGACAATCCTGTTCCGATTACCGAGGACCGTCCCTTAAAGGGGAATGAAAATTACTACTATTCCCATCATAAACAGCTTCAAGAAGAGGTTTTCAGAGATTTTTTACAGGACCATCCCGATATCCAATACGTTATCATTAGACCGTGTGTACTTCTCGGTCCCCACATCAACAATCAAACCGGAGACCTCATGCGTTCAAAAGTGCTTGTCAATGCGGCTGAAAATAAAAATGTACCCATTCAATTCATCTATGAAGATGACGCGGTCGAAGCCATCTATCAAGCGTCCAAAAGCTCGGTCAGTGGTGTGTATAACATTGCCTCGGAAAAAACATTGACAATGCCCGAAATAGCCAAACTCTTGAACAAACCGCTCATCCAGCTGCCGTTGTGGTTTCTATCCCCTCTTGCGGGAATCGCCAAAACCCTTAAAATAACACCGGTGGGAAGCAAATCGCTTAAGTTCACCATCAATCCTATTGTCGTTGACCCGACAAAGTATGTAGAAACATTCGGGTTCAAACCGAAACACGATTCGGAACAGACGGTCCGGAAATTCGCGGAAGTTCGGAACTGATAGGGTGGAAGGAAAGCAGCCCGGTGCCGACACACCGAAAGCCATGCGGTTAGGAACAGTGGCCCGGCGGTATCGTCTTATCATCGTTGTTTTTCTAACGTCCTTTTGTGCCGTCCTCTTTACCTATTTTACCTATACTTCTCTCTCCGACATACTCATTAAGAACATCACTTTTCTCGCGGGTTTACCCGGAGATTTTCCTCTCTATGTTCTGCGATACTGTCTCTCCTTCCTTCTTCTGGGAATAATTCCGCTTTTGACCGCTGCTTCCCTGGGATGGGACCGAAAACAACTCGGTTTGATATTTCCAAAGGTGAAGTACAGATGGCTTATTCCGTTTTTTTTCATCGTACCGGTACTCCTGGGCATTCTCAGCTCCTTCTCCGAAGAGTTGGCTGCTTTCTATCCCCATTCGAGAACGCTTCTTGATCTGAAAAACCAACACGGCTACTCACCCCTCCTCTTGCACCATGGAGCGCATCTTTTTCTCTACTATCTTCCGTGGGAGTTCTTTTTCCGGGGGCTGCTGATTGTCCCGTTCATCGATGCAATCGAAAAAACCGTCGACAAACAACAAAACCCTGCGGTTTTTCCGTTGTTACTGGGAATAGCCTCTCTTCAAACCGTTCCTTCCGCCCTACTCCACTTTGGCCACCCGATCAGTGAAACACTCAGTGCCGTCCTTTTCGGGGTCTTTTCGGCCTATCTGGTGGTCCGGACCAAATCTATTTTTCCGGGCCTACTCGTCCACACCTTGATCGGAATGAGTTTGGATACAATGATTTATATCCGGTTTTAGAGCCATCCCGCCCGGCGATACCAACGCACGCTTTCATATAATCCGTCGTAGAGACGGACCGGTTCTCCTATGCTGTAGTGGGAAAAGAATTTTTTCGATGAACAGAGGAACGGAAGGGTCAATATTCGCACCTTTTCGGCGTTGAGAATAGAAGGTTTTCCTGAGATTTTACACACCCCGTCGACAACGTTACCGAAGTAGTGAAATATTTTTCGGGGTATTTTGACTGTGAAATGGTTGCCGGGAAATAACCGTTGAATGTTTTCCGCAAGAATTCGATAACTGTATTTCCGATCGTCACACATGTAATAGAGTCCGTTACTCTTATTTCTGTTATCAATTAATTGGTCCACACTTTTACACAAATCAGAGATATGGAATATGGAAAAAGGTGTGTCTTGAAAATCGAACTCAAGTTTTAATCTTTTTGAAGCAATCTTCATGTAGATAAGATATTCGGTCGAACCGCCGCCGTAAATAGATGCAAGCCGCAGGGCGGTTGAAGGAACAGAGTACTGTTTTAATACGTTCTCCGCTTCCAATTTGGACCGCCCGTAATTATCGAGCGGATTCGCGCGGTCCTCTTCCGTTAGAGGGCGGTCACGGTGCATCGAAGGCCCTGCGGCAGCAATCGAGCTCATGAGTATAAATTGTCGCAGGGAACTGTTTTTCTTTGTTATTGCCTGAAGCAGGTTTTTCGTCCCTTCGGTATTTACTTTGTAGTACTCCTGTGGAAATCGGGTCTTTGTAAGACCCGCGCAATGGACTACAACTTCCGGCCAATCGGCAATACTGTTCAGCGTTTTCGGTTTTGTTATATCGGCATAAAATGTTTGAACATCCGCCTTCGCCCACATCTTCCGGCCCGGGAGAAGCATTGCGCCGATTTCATACCTCTTTTGAAGTTTTTGCACAAGATGTCCGCCCACAAAGCCTGCAGCGCCGGTAATTAATACTCGCATTTTCTCTCCTATCTCTAATTGTGCCGTATAGAATACAGGAAAAAATAAGATTAGGAAAGAGGGTTTTTTCGTAGAACCTTTCATGTTCCATTTAATTTGTGTATAGTAGAGGCTCATTAAAAAAATAGATAGTATTTGAACCAAGGAGCATATTACACAATGAAACGATTTATTATTACGGCGCTATCTCTTTTATTTCTTTTATTCATTCTCGCATCATGCGTGGTGCAAAACAAAGCGATAATCCAATCGAACGGGGCCGGTACGGTCGAATTCGATATTAAACTGGAAGACTATTTTTTTGATGCCATTCTGGAGATGTCCGATTTGGCATCGGGAAATGAAGCACTGCCGGAAGGAGAAATCTTCAACGTGCCCCAGATTGAGGGGGATTTTCGAGACAATCCTGCCATAACAGTGCGAACACTGGAAACACCTAAGCCGTGGATACTCCGAGGCGAGTTCACTTTCGATGACATCGAAGCTGTTTTCGAACAGGAAAAAGAATTACAAACCGCGAAAATCGTCCAATTTTCTCAGAAAGGCAATACAAAAACAATTTCCGTCTACGTCGATCAGCAAAACTTCTCTCAGGTGTCCACTCTCTTCCCGCTACTCGATGACCCCTTTTTCAGTATGTTCGGTCCTGTTGAAAATGCCGAAGTCTCACGGGAAGAGTATATAGAAATGATAGAGTTCGCGTTCGGGGAAGAGGGAGCAAAAGGGGTCCTTAATTCAACCATTACCTTGATTGTACGGGTTGAAGGTACTATCGTCTCTCAATCGGGGGGCAAGGTCGAAGGGAACAATGTTATCTTTACGATTCCTCTGCTGCAGGCACTGAGGTTGGATAAACCACTCGATTATACCATCGTATTCCGGTAATTCTTCCTCCTTCCGGGCTTATCCCGGGGCCAAGGAAAGCCGGGCAGTACGGCACACCGTAACAGAATCTCTGTTTTTCTCAGGTTTTGCTTGACAAATGATGCTATTAATTTAATAATACTTAAAGAGATTAACTTTCACTGCAAATATAGTTTGTGGTAACGATTGTGGGTGGTAAATATGGTGGATAAACCGCGTTTTCGCTGTGGTGAAAAACTGCGACTCGTTCGAGAGCGGAAAGGGATAACCCTGCGACAGGTGGCGGAACGGATACACGTTAGTGAAAGTCTCATCTCCCAAATTGAACGAAACCGAGTTTCACCGTCAGTTGATACTTTAATTGCATTAGCCGACACCTTGGACATCGATCTTGAATATCTTTTTGAAGATTTTAAGAAAAACAAACAGGTGACTTATGTTAAAAAGGATGAACGGTTTAAGCATTATGTCAACGGTATCACCTATGAGCAACTTTCCGTCATCCAAGATCCAATGGATGAATATACAATCGAAGCGTTGCTGATCGAATTACCCGCAGGCTGCAGTACTGAAAACCGTGACTACGGTCACAAGGGGAAGGAATTGGGTATTATTCTTACCGGGAAAGGGTATTTTAAATACGGCACACAGGAATTCGTACTCGAAAAGGGAGACAGCATCAGTTTTTCATCTGATATTCCCCATACATTGAAAAATGTCGGTGAGGCGGTCCTTCAAGCCATCTGGATTTGCACTCCACCGAAATTATTTGGAAAAATGTGAGCCTTGAGGTAATTGCTAAAATAACAAATCTAACGG
>CAZJBZ010000016.1:15884-23434 GCA_964543975.1 uncultured Spirochaetales bacterium | reverse complement strand
AGTATAATCGTTCTGGTTCTATATTTGATCGTTTCTGTCACTGTAGTGTGCGCCCAGACCAAGGAGGAGGGCAGAGGTCCGATTTTTAATGCCCTTATCGAAGAAGGCATCATTTTCACGGAAAATGAACGGGTCCTTTTTGAATACAACGATGAAGAGGGATTTCAAGAAGAAGAGATTATTCAGGATTCTAACGGCAATGAAAGTATCGACCTTACCGAAGTACTCGATTTCATTACCGCGCGCGCGGACCGGACGGAGGTGGTCCGACAAGTTTATGAGATTGTGCGGACGAACAGCGCGTATGGTCCGATTCGAGAGAAGGTCAGGACCGAATACGGAGAGAAACTATTGGAAAAAATCGAGCGGCTGCGTGACGCGGACGGTGTTGAGAGAATACGAGCGGTAGCCGAGCTTATAAAACAGGAAAAAGAACTGGCATCCGAGATGGAAAAAGCGGAGAAGACTTTAGATTCGGAAAAAGCTGAAAAGATCGATCAACAACTTCATCAGATATATACAATGATGTCACGAAACGGATACCATCCTTTTGCCGTTCAAAAGAGCTACTATCTTTCGAACGGACTCCGTGTAACGGTGGAACAGGTGGATTTCTTTGATGAAGGCTACATTAAAACCGTTACCCTCCAAGAGGGCATCGAATTCATGCTGCCGTTGGGACTGGAGAAGTCTGAAGCACGTCAGTTGGTTTCGGCAACCCAGCTTACATTTGATGAGAACGGCACACTTCAATGGGTCAGCCTTGCCGAACCGACACCGATTTACCTACCGGAGAACGATGATCTGGCTATCGCTGTACGGCTTGAATTCTCAGAAGGAGGAGCAATAACCGATTTCCGCAGGTATGGAGAGGAACAGGAGAAGGGTGTTACGGGAGAACATATTTTTGATGACAAAAAAGGATTAATGACGGAAACCGACCGGTCCGGTTTGCAGCCGGTTAAGATGTTTCTTCCGGATGGGGCGGAAGGCAGGGTCATCACCCTCGAGGACGCGGGAAACCAACCGATCCATTATGCCGATCTCTCGCTTTCGGTATCGGTCGTTTTGCCTTCCGGCGACGCGGTAACTGCCGATATGCTTGCTTTCGATAGTAAGAAAAGAATTCTTTTGGCCCATTTTACCGACAATTCTTCGATCGAATTGCCCGGGGATATTGTAGTAACGGGAAGCGGATTTGTCGGTTTTACCGCAGATGGAGAGTTGAAGCGGCTTTGGCCTAATGAAGGAGCTGTACTGACCCTCCCCTCGGGGGCAAGAATAACGCTTGCCCGGGCCGAGTGGCCGTTATTCGACGACGGTGTTTTTTACGATGCGGAGTTTGCGGTTGCCGCGGAGGGTCTGCGTTCAGTTGCACTGCCCAATGGGATGGAGGTGGATGCGGAGAAGCTCTCTCTCTACGATTCGGGAGATATCCACACGGTGGAATTAAACGGTCCCCGAGAAGTGGATATACCGACCGGGGACCGAATATTTGCGGAAAAACTGCGGTTCTATCCGCCCGCTGAAGGCGGTTCTCTCCGACAGGTTTTCATATCGGACCGGGACCGGACCATATCCGTTGTCATGCTGCCTACGGGAGAACGTGTTGTGGCGCGAAACTGGATTTCGTTTTCGCCTGAGGGCGGCCTGACCGAGATTCAGTTGGGACGTACCGATGGAGAGGTTGAGATTGTCCTTCCGGACGGAACAGTTGTTTCTGCTGCGCGACTGCTTCGTTTTTTCGCTGCCGGTCCGCTGCGGCGGATTACGTTTGAGCAACCGGAACCGCTGGAAGTGCCGTTACCCGCGGGGGTGCGTCTGCTCACCGTCACCGACGCACTGTTTTTTGAAAACGGCCGATACAGAAAAGTATGGCTCTTCGAGCCGACGAAGATAAGGGTAGAAGGAAGTCTCTTGACTGTTCGTGAACACATAACCTTTTCCGCGGACGGAAAAGTCTGCTGCATCCAATAGGAAAGATCGGGAGAGTGTACTCTTCTACACGGCGGTGGTGCGGCGCCGATGCTGGATAAATCCTAATGTGACTCCGTTTATCTCCTTTGCCTAAAGCAAAAGCCACCACCTTTTGGTGGTGGTCACTTACTCGACTTCTTCAAGACGGTGAGGAGAAGAGGTCATTATAGACCTGAAACAGTAATCGGAATTATAATGCGAGGAATATCGGTTGATGAGGTTCAGGCATCGAATTTATTGGATTAATTATCACTGCAATCATTGTGTCCGCGCTTCTCCTTGTTCTGTTTCGCTTCCGATCTTCAAAAGAAGAACGAGGTAAGAAACGGAAATTGGGATATCGAACGTGCCCTCTTTGCGGACACCTGCTCAAAAAAGGAGAAACGGTCCACACGATTGTTTATCCGGGGTCTACCACCAATACTTCCGACAGTCCGGTTGAGCGGGCGGCGGAAATCTACGGCTGTCCGTACTGTTTTCCGGTAAACCGAAGCAATCCGAGAGTCTGTCCGGCGTGTAAAAAACGGGTGCCCGAGGAGGGGTTCATCATAGCCCGGATGTTTGAACGACCCGAGAAACGTCATGTTCACGTTTTAGGATGTACCGGGTGTCGAGGACCTCGACGCAGGTGAGTGCATTGAATTTTGTTGCACGGAGGTGGTAGAGTCTCTGCTATGGAACGGATGAAAAGAACGGCAACATGCGGCGAATTGACGAAAAAAGAGGTAGGGAAAAAGGTAATATTGAACGGATGGGTCCACAGGACGAGGGACCACGGCGGTATTCTTTTTATCAATATCAGGGACAGGTACGGGATAACGCAGACCGTTATCGATCAGGATGCCGACGAGACGCTGAAAGAGGCGGCGAAAGGGCTGAAGTTCGAATACTGCATTGCGGTGGAAGGTACCGTTCGTGAGAGACCTGAAGAGATGGTCAATCCGGACATGACAACCGGAGAGATTGAGCTGTGTGTCACCTCTCTCACCGTACTGTCGCAGTGCGCCGTTCTGCCGTTTATGGTCGAGGAGCGATCGGAAGCGAGGGAGGAACTCCGCTTAAAGTATCGCTATCTCGATCTTCGGTCCTTTTCCATGCAGCGAAAAATGTGGCTGCGGCAGGAAGTAACTTATCGCGTTCGAGAGTATTTGAAACAGGAAGGGTTTTATGAGGTTGAAACCCCCACACTCATCAAATCAACTCCCGAGGGAGCGCGTGATTTCCTGGTGCCTGCAAGACTTCATCCCGGAAAGTTTTTCGCTCTCCCCCAATCCCCCCAGCTGTTTAAACAGATTTTGATGGTTTCGGGGATCGATAAATATTACCAGATTGCGCGGTGTTATCGTGATGAAGACGCGCGAGGTGATCGGCAGCTGGAGTTTACCCAGATCGATGTGGAGATGAGTTTCGCTTCCCAGGATGATGTTTTCGGCGTTTCCGAAGGAATGCTCAAACATACGTTCAAACACACGCTTGATATCGATTTGACTACACCATTTCCCCGATTGAGCTATAAGGAGGCTGTCGATCGATATGGAACGGACAAACCGGATCTTCGTTTTGGTCTTGAATTGAAAAATTTTTCCTCCTTTGCGGAAGAGAGCGACTTTAAGGTGTTCCGCTCGGTGATATCGGGCGGCGGTACGGTCAAGGTGTTGGTTGCTCCGGGGTGCGCCTCCTACTCGCGGAAAAACATCGATGCGTTGGAAGAAGCTGCTACAGTGTACGGAGCCAAAGGGCTCGCCTGGATGAAAGTAACCGAGGCCGGTTTTGAAGGCGGCATATCGAAATTTTTTCAGGAGCAGCACGATTCCATCATGTCCTCTTTAGAAGCGTCTCCGGGTGATCTTCTGCTGTTCGTAGCGGATTCGTACAAGACCGCATGCACTGCATTGGGAGCAGTCCGAACTAAGTTGGGTGAAGATCTTGGTTATACCGACAAAAAGGATTTTCATTTTTGCTGGATAATCGATTTCCCTCTTTTTGAATGGAATGAAGAGGAAGAGAAGTGGGACCCTGCTCATCACATGTTTACCATGCCCAAGGAGGACCATATTGAAAAACTGGAAGAAGACCCGGGCTCCGTATTGGGTGATGTCTACGATTTGGTCTGCAACGGCAACGAGCTGGCATCCGGTTCCATCAGGATTCACGATCCGGAACTCCAAAAACGGATTTTTGATATTGTCGGCTTTACCGAGGAGGAGGTTCGGCAGCGGTTCGGCTTTCTTCTGGAAGCGTTTCAATACGGTCCGCCTCCGCACGGCGGTATAGCCCCCGGTTTAGACCGTATTGTCATGCTTATGGCAGGGGAAAAAACGATCCGAGAGGTTATTCCCTTTCCCAAAAACACCGTCGGCGCCTCACCCATGGACGGCAGTCCATCCCCCGTTGATGAAAAACAACTCTCCGAACTCCATCTTGCGCTGCGATTACCTGAGAAAGAGGCAACATCGGCTGAAGAGGAGCGTTAGCAGCCGGTTGTTGATTTGCTGAGCGGATGATTTCGGGAGGTGTACGGGGCCTGATCAATTTTGCTCCCGTCTCGATTAAAACGGCTAAATCGGTGGTTATTCGAAACATCTATGTTATCGAAGAGTTTCGGTATCTCACCGCGAAAATAACGATGAACGATTTTTGATAGATCAAATGAGGAGGATTCATGTTTAAAGTACAAACACTCAACAAAGTTTCACCGAAGGGGCTGGAACTGCTGCCGCGGGAGAGGTATGAAATTGCATCGGAGTTTCAATCTCCGGATGCGGTCTTGCTACGCAGCTTCAAAATGCACGATATGGAACTCCCTTCCTCTCTAAAGGCGATAGCGAGAGCGGGAGCAGGGGTAAACAACATTCCCCTCGAGAAGTGCAGTGAAAGGGGAATCGTCGTATTCAATACCCCGGGAGCGAATGCGAACAGTGTAAAAGAGTTGGTTTTGACCGGGATGCTGCTGTCCACGCGGCAAATTTTGCAGGCGATGAACTGGGTCAAATCAATTGCAGAGAAGGGTGAAGAGGTTCCGAAGATAGTCGAAAAAGAAAAGTCTAACTTTTCAGGCCCCGAATTAAAAGGAAAAAGGCTCGGGGTCATCGGGCTTGGTGCCATCGGAGTGATGGTGGCTAACGACGCGCTTGCCCTCGGTATGGAAGTTATCGGATGCGATCCCTTTATTTCGGTTGATTCCGCATGGAAATTATCCAGCGAAATCAGGCGTGCTCCAAGCGTCGATACTCTCGTCTCTCAATGCGATTTTATTTCGCTTCATACGCCTTTAAACGACAAGACCAGGGGTATGATTGATGGTGAAAAGTTTAACCTTATGCGGCGGGGAACCAGACTTTTGAATTTTGCACGAGGCGGATTGGTCAATAATAGAGATGTAAAGGAGGCCATTGAAGCCGGTATTATCGAGTGTTATATTACCGATTTCCCTGATGAGGAGCTTTTGCAGATGGATAAGGTGCTCTGTATTCCGCACCTCGGCGCATCCACACCGGAAGCCGAAGAGAATTGTGCCGTCATGGCGGCCGATCAGCTGCGTAATTTCTTGGAATCGGGGAATATAAAAAACTCGGTCAATTTTCCCGCGTGTGAGATGGAGTTCAACGGCGGATCGAGGGTCGTCGTAGCAAACCGAAACATTCCCAATATGTTAGGGCAGATCAGTACCGCGCTCGCCCAGGAGGGCATCAACATCGATGATATGATCAACCGACATAAGGACGATTACGCTTATAACATCATCGATGTCAAGGGAGAGATAACGGCATCCGCAGTGGAGAAATTATCAAACATCGAAGGGGTGATCATGGTAAGAAAAATAGACAGTGGGATGTAACTGCAGCCGCGAAACGGAGGGGTAGCGGAAGACAAACGCTTTCGCTACTCTTCCAACTCCCGGTAGCCGGATTGCAGATCGGTCAGATAGTGTGAAAGTTCTTTCGATTTTTCTTTTAATAAATCGACGGAGGAGGGTGTATTGGATACGGAAAGGCTCTGCATCCTGGCCAAATCGATCTGCATCTGCTTGAGTGAGTTGACTGCCGATGTAAGCCGAAGATCGATCAACTCTTTCTGGTTTTTCAATTCTTTAAACGAATCTATCTGTTTTTCAACCTCTCCGATAGAGCGCCGGTATTCCGTTTTCATATAGTCGCTCTCGGCTTCTCGGTACTTTTTTTGAAGGTCCCGGTTATCTTTTTCCAAGCCGTGTACGGGAAATCCGTTGATGACCTTTCCCAATTCGCTGTTCTTTTGAGAAAGCTCGGTAATCTGTTTTATATAATTATCGAGGAGCGGAAGCATGTCTTCCCCTAACGGGTTCTCGTCCTCTCCAATGCTTTTAATTTGAGATATAATCGCGTCTTTCAATTGTGTTGCCTGTTGAACTATCCGCGGCGAACTTACGTTTCCTTCCGTATCGCTCATCCCGACTGCGTAGAGCGGCATCTCTTCTATCTGTTTCTTGAGCTCTTTTTTTAGACGGCGGACCTTTCCCGAGTGACTTCCCCAGTGTGAAATGACTCCGATCGCCATTGCCCCCGTCGGTATGAGAAACCAGGGAAAACCGGGAGAGGTTATCATATTGATCATAAAGAGAAACGCCGACACCGCCGCGTTGGAAACCAGATGGGCGGAAAATCCTTCTTCGGCCTTATGGATCTTTTTTAGTATGCGAAGCTGGGGAGGAGTAAGCTCCGGCATGTTAGTGATCTCTTCCTTCTGTTTCAGAAGCATTCGCACGCCGTTCATATGACTGAGAAGTCCTATCCCCCAACCGCCTAACGGAAACAGAAACCACGGGAAAGAACCTCCTACGGTCATGTTGAGTATGAACAAAAATCCGTTTACCGCCAGAAAAGAGATGAGGTGAGCACGGAAACCGTTTCGTTCGCTCTCCGCCTTTTTTTCGAGCCGCTTTTTGTAATTACGAAAGAGAAGAAACGGCGCGGGCTCGTAATCTTTCCCCTCCGTTTCCTCTTCTGCCGTCCGCCGGTCACGGCGCTCTTTTCGATGGGGCGGCCTCGGAGGCTTACGGCCGAACTCGGGTGAATCGGAGAGGCCGTAACTTACCTGGCCGTTTTCCTTTTCCAGTTTGGTAAGGTAGCCTTTTTCGGTTAGAGTGCTGAGAACATTGTTTATTCTGTTTCTGGTTTGGGGCGGCATCTCGTTTTTCAGCTTTTCCTCTTTTATGCGTCTGCCGGCGTCGCGGATGTGATCGATAACCAGCTCTTTTATTTCGTTAAAGTCGAACGTCTCATCGGTACCCTGTTTTCGATGGGAACCTGTTCGGTATGACCGCTCTGTTTCACTTTTCCAAGCATCCCCCCCCTCCGTGTTGGGAGGTCTATCGGACTGTTCATACTGCATGGAGCTCTCGGTGATAATTTCATAAGCATGGATATCACGGGTTATGTTTTTTAACCGGACTTTTCCCAACGGTTGAATTTCTAAGTCCAATTTTTTTGAGATCATATTATAGACCTCTTTTGAAACGCATATTCTTCCCGGTTTTGTACATGCTTGAAGCCTGGAAGCGATATTGATTCCCTCGCCTAAGGCATCGTTTTCAA
>CAZJBZ010000016.1:5368-15874 GCA_964543975.1 uncultured Spirochaetales bacterium | reverse complement strand
AAAGAAATAGATATCACCCAAATGGATCCCGATACGGAGGATAAGCCTCATCCCCTGTCGGGTGGAGTTGTAGGAGGCAAGTTCGTGTTGGACCTGGACGGCGCATTTTACTGCATCAAAGGTATTATGAAACGAAGCGAGGAACGCGTCTCCGATCGTCTTGATAACGGCACCATGATGTTCGTCAACCAGATTGGAAATAAGTTTGTTATGAAAGGTCAGTAATTCAAGAGTAGTATCTTCATCCTGCTCCATCATCCGGCTGAAACCGCAAATATCGGTATACATTATGGCCGCAAGACGGTACTCTTTATGTTCCATTATAAAGCTACAATAATTGGACGGAGGGGAAAAGTCAATAACGGAAATCTCTCCGGGGGTTTTCTCGTTCGTTGCATTATCATGGAAAATGTGCTAGAATCCGGCTTTAGATATGCCAGGCTCACAATCACCGGTTTTTACTGAATGTGCGCTTTGTTCACCGGCATACGGCTTCCATTGAGAAACGAGGGCTTGGATTGTGGCTGTCCAATGTAATAAAGAGTGTCTAAGAGAAGCGCAAGATATCATCAATAGCGTAGGGAATACCTCCGATAAAGTTATCCCTCTTCTTCAGGAAATACAACGAAGGAAGGGTTATCTATCCGAAGAATTATTGGAAGCGATCTCCGATCTGATCCAAATACCGGTTTCAGATATATACGGTGTCGCCACCTTTTACTCTCAGTTTCGCTTTACTCCCGCCGGCAAGAATATTATCAAAGTGTGCAAAGGGACCGCCTGCCATGTCTCGGGCGCGGATATCATCGGTCAAGTTATCTCCGACACATTAGGGATTCAAGAGGGAGAAACGACGAAAGACAGGCGCTTTTCACTGGAATCCGTGGCCTGTTTAGGCTGTTGTTCCCTGGCCCCGGTGGTGATGATCAACGATACCGCTTACGGAGGACTGTCCGCGACGAAGATCCGCAAAATATTGAAGGACTACCAACATGAATAGCGGCAGGATCGTTGTCGGGTTGGGCTCATGCGGTATCGCGGCAGGAGCGCGGACCGTCTACGACTATTTTCTCAGCGCGAAGAAGGAAAACGATTTCGAACTCGGCATCACGTCGTGTGTCGGTATGTGTTACGCCGAGCCGATAGTAGAGGTGTCACTCGGAGAACGGCAGGCCCGATACGGGAATGTGCATTTAGATTTCGCGCGGGAAATCATCGACGGCCTGAGGGAGGGGGAACTCCCTGAAAAACAGCTCCTCTGCAGACCGGAAGATAGAGCGTATAACGACAGACAGGTGCGGATAGCGCTTCGGGACTGCGGCTGCATCAACCCGGAGGATATAGAAGATTATATCGGCTGCGGCGGCTATGAAGCGCTGCGAAAGGCCGTTACCGACACGGCGCCGTCGGATATTATCGACATTTTTAAGGAATCCGGCCTGCGGGGCCGAGGCGGGGCAGGCTTTTTTACCTGGAAAAAGTGGGATTTTCTAGCCAAAGCATCCGCGGAACGCAAATATTTGGTGTGCAATGCCGATGAAGGCGACCCGGGCGCGTTTATGGACAGATCCATGCTCGAAGGCGATCCCCACGCGGTTATCGAAGGAATGACCATTGCGGCCTTTGCAACCGGGGCGACGCACGGTTACATCTACTGCAGGGCGGAATATCCGCTGGCCATCAAACGTTCCCTGAAAGCCCTATCGGAAGCAGAAAGCCGCCATTTTCTAGGAGAAAATATCTGTGGTTCGGGGTTTTCCTTTTCAATCCACGTGAAAGAAGGTGCCGGCGCCTTCGTGTGTGGTGAAGAGACCGCCCTCATGGCTTCAATCGAGGGGAAACGAGGCATGCCCAGGCTGCGGCCGCCCTATCCCGCCGAATCGGGCATTTTCGGTTTTCCCACTAATATTAATAACGTGGAGACCTACGTCAACGTTCCATGGATAGTAGCAAACGGTCCGGCGGCTTATAAGAACTATTCCTACGGGGAAAGTTACGGGACGAAGGTTTTTGCTCTCGCGGGTAAAATAAAACACGGCGGATTGATCGAAGTTCCTATGGGAATAACCATCAGGGAGATCGTTGAGAAGATAGGAGGCGGAAGTTCGACGGGCCGCCCTGTAAAGGCGGTGCAGATAGGCGGACCTGCCGGTGGATGTATCCCCGAACGGCTTTTCGACACCCCCATCGATTACGATTCCATCGGTTCGACCGGGGCCATCATGGGTTCCGGCGGTATGATCGTCATGGATGAGACCTCCTGCATGGTGGATGTGGCGAAATATTTCCTCTCGTTTACGCAGAATGAGTCGTGCGGAAAATGTACCTTTTGCCGCATCGGGACCAAGCGGATGTTGGAAATTCTGGAGCGGATAACCGAAGGGGAAGGAAGCGAGGACGATATAGAGTTGTTGAAGGATTTGGCCAAAAAAATAGCCAACACATCCCTCTGCGGGCTGGGCCAACTTGCGCCTAATCCTGTTTTGACCACGCTGCGCTACTTTCATGACGAATATCTGGCCCACATCAGAGACAAACAGTGCCCGGCGGGAGTGTGCAAGCCGCTTATCTCGATGAGCATCAATCGGGAAAAGTGTACCGGTTGTACCGCCTGCGTGAAGGTGTGCCCGGTCCAGGCTATTTCGGGAGTTCGGAAAGGACCGCACTCGATTGACCCGGCGGTCTGTATAAAATGCGGCATGTGTGTGGAAACCTGCAGGTTCGACGCGATAGAGGTTTACTGAAATGGACCCGATTACGGTTACGATTAACGGACGACAAATATCGGTGGAAAAAGACTCCACGATTCTCGAAGCTGCTCGCAAAGCCGGTTTCGATATTCCTACCTTCTGTCATTTCGAGGAACTCTCACCTTTTACCAGCTGTTTCATCTGTGCGGTTCGAATAGAGGGGGGGAAAGGGAATTTGGTCCCTTCGTGCGCCACCACGGTGCGGGACGGCATGGTGGTAACGGTTGAATCGGAAGAGATAAATGAAACCCGCACGATGTGTCTGGACCTTCTCTTATCGGACCACTGCGGCGACTGTATTCCTCCGTGTGAGGAGGCGTGCCCCGCTTCAATCGATATCCGCGGTTTTTTGGAACTGGTAGCTGAAGGCAGAGAAGCGGAAGCCGCTCGTCTCATCAGGGAGAAAGCCCCTTTTCCCGGGGTCCTGGGCAGGGTCTGTCCCAGACCGTGTGAAGATGCCTGTCGAAGAAACGGGGTGGATGAGCCTATTTCCATCTGTTTCATGAAACGGTATATCTCGGACACCGAACTGCGGGAACGGGGAAAACCGGTTTTTGAACGGCCTGCCTCTTCCACGGGAAAACGGATCGCGATAATCGGTGCCGGTCCGGCGGGCATGACGGCCGCCTTTTTTTTGAGGCAAAAAGGGCACACAATCACTGTTTTCGAGAAGAAGAGCCAATCGGGCGGTATGCTTCGATACGGCATTCCCTTCTATCGGCTCCCGGACCGGACCTTGTTGGATGAGTTCGGAGCAGTGGAATCGATGGAAGGGATCGAGCTTCGGTTTAGCACCGAGATTGGTACGAATGTGACTGCTAAGGAGCTGGAGCGGGATTTCGATGCCCTTCTCTTGGCACTAGGGGCCCAGGGTGCTTCGCCGATGCGGGTACCGGGCGAGCAGTTGGAAGGTGTCCACACCGGAATCGATTATTTGGGCGGTCTTGCTTCGGGGGCCCCCCCCGATGTGGGAAAAAAGGTCGTTGTTGTCGGGGGCGGCAACACCGCCATTGACGTCTCGCGTTCGGTGCGTCGGTTTGGGGCCGAGGTTACCGTTCTGTACCGACGTTCACGTGAAGAGATGCCGGCGAACGATTTTGAAATCGATGAGGCCCTTCACGAGGGGGTCGCTATCCGGTTTTTAACGGCCCCTGTGGAAATTCTTCCCATGGAGGGAGAATCCGGCGGCGAGCAAACCTCATCGGACCGGCGGGGAGACAGTGCACCCGATGAAAAGCGCCTCCTGGTCAAATGTACGGCAATGGAGCTCGGTGAACCCGATTCGAGTGGTCGACGGAGGCCTGTCCCGATAGAGGACTCGGAGTTACTTATAGAAGCGGATTCCGTTATCAGTGCAATCGGACAACGAGTTCTTTCTGATTTTGTCGAGGAATTAGGGGTCGATCGGACCAGATGGGGTACCATAGTATCGGATGAAAGGACCTTTATGACAAACCGACCCGGAATTTTTAGTTTCGGTGATTGCCAAACCGGCGCCGATATCGCCGTGCGCGCGGTAGGTAACGGAAGGCGGGCGGCATACGCTGTTCACCAGTATCTTGCGGGAGAGGAGGTAACCGGAGAACCGGTGCTTTTCAATTCTACCATGGGCCACTGGACCGAAGTCGACGATGCAGTTTTCGAAGGGTACGAGCAGCAGCAACGGGTCGAAATGCCGGTACTCCCCGATGCTGAAAGAGTCGCCGGTTTTGATGAGGTAGAAACCGGTTTCGGTACCGGGGAGGCACGCGGAGAAGCGGGGCGGTGCCTGCAATGCGGCTGTGACGCGGCCGACGATTGCAAATTACGGGATTATGCCGGCCGTTTCGGCGCCGATCAGAAGAGGTTCGGCGGAGAACGGCGGGGATATCGTAAAGATGAATCGCATGATAAAATAAGAATGGAAATTCATAAGTGCATTAGCTGCGGAGCGTGTGTAAGGGCATGTGCCGAGATAAAAGGCTTGAGTGTCTTTAGTTTCGTCGGAAGGGGTTTTGTTACCAGGATGACGGCACCTTTCGGCAGATCGTTGGTAGATACCGCGTGCGACGGCTGCGGGGAATGCGCTGCAGTTTGTCCTACGGCGGCAATCATGAAAACTACTTTGGAGGATTAAGATATGGATTTGAACAAAATAAAAGCTGCGGCTACGACCATCAGATCACTTTCCATGGATGGTGTGCAGAAGGCGAATTCCGGACATCCCGGTCTGCCGATGGGATGCGCGGAACTTGGTGCCGTGCTGTACGGTGAGTTGTTGAACCACTATCCGGCTGATCCGGATTGGATTAACAGGGACCGTTTCGTTCTGTCGGCAGGGCATGGATCGATGCTTCTCTATTCGTTACTCTATCTTTCCGGATACGGACTGAAAAAAGAGGACCTCATGAACTTTCGGCAGCTCGGCTCTCCAACTCCCGGTCATCCCGAATACGGATGCGCGAAAGGCGTGGAAACGACGACCGGTCCTTTGGGTGCCGGTTTCAGCAATGCCGTAGGAATGGCCATCGCCGAAGAGATGCTTGCCGCGCGTTTTAATACGGCCGAACATGTCATTTTCGAACACTACACCTACGTTCTCTCAGGTGACGGCTGTATGATGGAAGGGGTCACCGCGGAAGCGGCATCCTTGGCCGGACACTTGAAACTGGGTAAATTGATCGTTTTTTACGATTCAAACCACATCACGATCGAAGGCCCCACCGATCTCGCCTTCAGCGAGGACGTTCTGAAACGTTTTGAAGGATACGGCTGGCAGACCCTCTCCGGTGACGCGTACGATCCGGAAGGTATCGCGGCCCTCGTAGCGGAGGCGAAGAAGGAGACCGATCGACCTGCGATCATCAAACTAAGCTCCGTCATCGGTAAGGGAAGCTTCAGCATGGAGGGGACCCACGGGATCCACGGTTCGCCCTTAGGAGAGGATGAGATCGTAAAAACCAGAGAAAAACTGGGTATTCCTCAAGACCGGGCGTTTTATGAAGATCCCGAAGCGACGGCATACTTTTCCGGACGGAAAGACGTGTGGAAAAAAGCGTACGATAGCTGGAAGGAAATGTTTTCACAGTGGGCTGCCGCCAATCCCCGGTTGAAGAAAGAGTTGGACGCCTGGTACGCCCCCGGCGGCGGTGCTTTCGCTAAACTTCCATTTCCTGGTTTTAAAGAGGGTGAGAAGATTGCAACGAGAAACGCGTCCGGGAAGGTACTCAATAGCATCGCGGCAGCGGTACCGAATTTGGTCGGCGGTTCGGCCGATTTGGCCCCCTCGACAAAGACCTTCTTGGACGACTACGGCGATTTCAGCGCGGAGAACAGGGGAGGACGCAACCTTCATTTCGGGGTCCGCGAGCATGGTATGGGAGGAGTTTCCAACGGCATCGACCTCCACGGCGGTCTTCGTGCCTATTGCAGTACGTTTCTCGTTTTTGCCGATTATATGCGTCCGGCCGTCCGATTGGCCGCGCTCATGAGAGTTCCGGTAGTGTTTGTTTTTACCCATGATTCTATTTTTGTCGGAGAAGACGGACCGACCCACCAGCCTGTCGAGCACGTGGCGTCGTTACGGATAATTCCTAATCTTGTAGTGCTTCGTCCGGCAGACGCTCAGGAAACTTCCGCGGCGTGGGCAATCGCGCTCAAGAGAACGGACGGGCCGACGGCCCTGGCACTTACGAGACAAAAGCTTGAGATTTTTCCAAAACACGATTCACAGTGGTTTTCCACCGCGGAAAAAGGCGCCTATATTGTCAAGGATTCCGACGGTACGCCCGATGCGGTTGTCGTTGCCACCGGCTCCGAAGTCGGGCCGGCATTACAGGCGGCAGAGAAAGCGGCAGGTAAGAAGGTCCGCGTGGTTTCGATGATTTCGAAAGAGCTGTTTTTAGAACAGGACGATTCCTTCAAACGCACTGTTATTCCCGAAGGGGTCAAAACGGTGGTCGCGGAGGCGGGTGTTGCCTACGGATGGGCCGACATTGCCGGAAAACCGGAAAATATTCTCTCCATAGAACGGTTCGGAAAATCCGCGCCGGGAGGAAAGGCTGCGGAACATCTCGGTTTGACCGTGGAAGCGCTTGTGAAAATAATCGAGAAGGAGGGGTAGAGCGATGGCCGAGAAAACGCTGATAGGATTGGATATAGGAAGCTCTTCGATTAAGGCTTCGCTCATTAACGCGGAAAATGGAGAACTCATCGCCTCGGCAAGTTCTCCTGAGACGGAGATGAATATCGACGTGCCGAAGCCGGACTGGGCGGAACAGGACCCGAACAGCTGGTGGGAGCACGGCAAGCGGGCGATTGCCGCAATTCGAAAGAAGGAGGCGGGGGCGGTTGAAAGAGTCGCCGCGGTCGGAATAACCTACCAGATGCACGGACTGGTCATTGTCGATAAACAGGGCCAGGTTTTACGGCCGTCGATTATTTGGTGTGACAGCCGTGCGGTGAAGCAGGGTGAACGGGCTTTTCAGGAAATCGGTTCGGACCTCTGTTTGAAGAAACTGCTCAATTCACCTGGGAATTTCACCGCGTCAAAGCTTGCCTGGGTAAAAGAAAACGAACCGGGCGTGTATAAACAGGTGTACAAATACATGCTGCCGGGCGACTACATCGCCTATCGATTGACCGATCGCATCAGCACGACCCCCTCCGGCCTGTCTGAAGGGATCTTCTGGGACGTCGAAGAGGAAGGCCCCGCGCGGTTTTTGCTCGATTATTTCGGTTTCGACGGAGAGGTCATCCCCGAAATTCTTCCCACCTTCTCTTCACAGGGTGAGGTGACCGGGAAAGCGGCCGATGAGATGGGTCTTCCGAAAGGGATTCCGGTGGCCTACAGGGCGGGCGATCAGACCAATAACGCTTTTTCTCTCAATGTTCTTAATCCGGGAGAATTGGCTTCCACGGCCGGTACATCGGGTGTTGTTTACGGTATCGTGGACCGTCCCGCGTACGACGATCTTTCGCGGGTGAACACCTTCGTTCACGTGAACCATCTGAAAGAGGACAACCGGTATGGGATTCTCCTCTGTTTAAACGGCACCGGCATTTTAAACAGATGGCTGAAGCAGATGATGATCTCTCCTTCCGGAAAAACTTTATCGTACGATGAGATGAACCGGATGGCCGATAAGGTCCCCACCGGAGCGGAAGGCCTTTTTATCTTGCCGTTTGGCAACGGCGCTGAACGGATACTGCGGAATGCAAATCCCGGGAGCTCGGTCCATGGCCTCAATTTCAATATCCATTCTCAGGCCCATTTGATAAGGGCGGGGCAGGAAGGAATCATCTACGCTCTCAATTACGGTGTGGATATCATGAGGAAGATGGGCCTGAAAATCGAGACGGTCAAAGCCGGCTATGCCAATATGTTTTTAAGCCCGCTGTTCCAGAAGATATTTGCCTCAGTGACAGGCGCATCCGTCGAACTGTACAATACCGACGGTGCGATCGGAGCCGCTCGAGGCGCGGGTGTCGGCTCGGGCATCTACAAGGATTTTGAATCCGCATTCATCGGATTGGAGTGTCAAAGAGTGATCGATCCGGAACCTTCGCTTCAATCGGAATATAAGGGAATGTATGAAACTTGGAACACGCTGGTAACGAAAGCGCTCGATTAAGGCCTATCACAAGGCTCAATAGGTAATTATCAGCTGTTCCTGCTCTTCCCTGTGAGTAATCTTGACGGAGAGTGTTTGATTACTGCTGTTGTAAATCCAACCTGATGAGTATCGTTCGAATGTAGGATCACTTCTCCACGGTATTCCGTGAAGCCTTATCCCTTCGAACGGCTTTATCCCTTGGATGATGAAATGGTGCGTTTGACCTACCGGAAATTCAAAAGAGAAGTGCAGCTCTTCCGCGCTTTCGGCTATCTCTTCAAAATCGGTACACGACCAAATCCAGGAGCCGGGCCCAACATGCTCGTAGAGCGATATTTCTCTCGGATAGAAAGAATTTCGAAGGGACAGGGGGTAAATCTTTTCAGGCGGTACGGTCCTGTTCGCGATAGTTTGTCTACCGTTCTCTACCGTAATCTCGGAAGGCAAAAAGCCTTGGTCGTCGGAGAGCTGCAAAACCGAGATCACCAATTCTCTGCCTACTGCCGCGATTATGTTGTTCTCCTCCTCTTTCGCTTTGTGAAGAAGCTGCCGGCCTGCTTCCAATGAGATAAACGGATCTATTGTTCCGGTTTTATTCTTTAGAAACAGACTATCCTCAGTTTTTATAATTGAAGAGAGAAGCCGGGATTGAATGGATTCCGCCAAATTCGAGATAATCGGGTCCGTATCGGGGATATTAAAAGACAATTGATTATGGGTACGAAGGACACCCACCATTTCCTCCGTAGAAAGGTTTTCCGGTTCGATTATTTCGGCAAGCCGGTAGACCTCATTTATGAGAGAGAAGGGACCATGATCGATGATGAATTGGATCAAATACTCTTGAGTAAAGAGTTTCGGATCTTCGTTTCGTATTAATTGTTCGATTGTATCGATGCGTCCGATATCTTTGTCGGCGAGTGTGGTGCCTCTCTGCGCGAAGTTTCCTAAATAGGGCACTGTAAACATGGTAAGTTCCGAGGCGCGCCTGTTGATTCCTGATCTGATTTGTGCAAGCGCTCGATCGTACTCTCCTTCCTTGAGTGCTGAAGAGAGATAGCAGGCGATCAGATGCTCACTGAAAACAGACTCTCCGTTTGGCGTTTCCCACTCGCCTGCGGCAGCCGAATATCTCTCGTTCCAGCCCCGGTATGAGTCTGTGAAATAATCTTCGAGAATCTGATTGTAAAGGGTTTCATTATCAACCCGATTTAAATTTTGAGAAAACCAGTATGTAGCGATATCGATAGAAGGGTCGGAGGCCGGTTCGATTGTAATTGGATGAAATGTACCTTCTTCGTGAGTAATTCGGATTTCTTTCCTCTCTACATCGATCGTTGAATCGGAGTTAACGGTAAGATAGGTTGTTTCCCCGTCATCGGATAACGCTATAAGGGGAAGTTTGCCCGCCTCTTTTATTTCGGATTCCCCGGATACCGAGAACGGTAGAATAAGGGAGTTTAGAGCACTCTGTGAAGATTGCGTTTGGGGTTGGATTGTTAAAAGCTTGTTTTTACCTTCCTCACTCATAAATTGTAGCCGGATAGAGTTGGAAAACCTCAATTCGATGCCGTTTGGAAGAACGGTATATGCTTGGAGTAGAGCCGGTTCGGTTGTCCCGTTTGTGTTTTGCAGGAAGATTGTTTCTCGTTCATGAAAAAAAAACTCAAAATTGCCGCACGATATCCGAATCGTCGTAACGGCGTTATTCTCTCCGCCTATTCCTCCCGGAACAGTTCCGCTTATTTCCATAAAGCCGATCTGTTTTGTAAACGTGCGGTTATCGGAAAAATGAAAGTATAAGAAAACCCCAATGACGCAGACGTAGAGAATCGGTATTAAATAGTACTTTTTTTCTATAGCTGTTTTCATTTCGGCTGATTGTATCAATGGATGGGCAAAAATGCAACGTCCGCGGTTCTACTCTCTTTGGCGACTTTTTATCTTGTCTAATCCCGCTTCTCTTTAGTATAGTGTCATCAAAATGAGATATTATATGAAACGGATCGTTTTCTTGCTCCTTACTATAACCATTTTTTACGCCTGTACCTCCACGAAGAAAGGAACGGAAAAACCGATGGAGGAAGCCCCCGAACGGAAACCGAGCGTTACCGTTGAAGAGGAGAAACCGAGGAAGGACGGACCGAAACCGGAACCCGACC
>CAZJBZ010000016.1:0-5358 GCA_964543975.1 uncultured Spirochaetales bacterium | reverse complement strand
GGACGATAAAATCATGAGTTCAATTTCGGCCGGAGATACGAAAGGGGCGCTTCGGGTGTTTGAAGAAAAGTATTCCTCTGATCCGAAAGCCGTCGACGACCAATTTCTCTACGCGGTCCTCCTTATTTCCGACGGACAGTTGGACAAGGCTGGTGAGGTGCTCGAAGGAATCGTGGCAAAGGACCCTGACCATGTTGAAGCACTGTACAATCTTGCCCTCTTAGCCGGTGTCAAGGGGGACACAAAAGAGCAGGGTAAGCGGTTACGGACCGTATTGGAGAAAGAACCTCATTATATTGACGCGCTCAACGCTATGGGCCGTCTTTACTTAGAGAAAAGAAAGTATTCTCAGGCCGACGATTATTATTCGCGGGCACTCGAAGCCGAACCTGAGAATATGTCGGCCCTTCAAGGTTACGGAAAAGTATTGTTAGGTTTAGACCGATATCAGCAGGCGGAAGAGGTGTTTACCAGGATCATCTCGAAGGGACCCGATAATATGCTTGCCTATATAGATCGCAGTATGGTACGAAGGGCGATGGATGATTTGAAGGGCGCGGAAGAGGATTTATCGGCCGCTATTAAACTTGGACCCGACTACTACTGGAACTATCTTGATCGGGGGCGGGTGCGGGTCCACCTTAGGAAAGGAAAGGGTGCTTTAGAGGATTTTTCAAAAGCTATCGCGATAGATAAAGAGATTTTTTATCCCTACGTTTACCGCGCGGGCCTGTACAACGATTTAGGGGAAGAAGAGAAAGCCCTCTCCGACTATCGTATGGTTATCGAGAAAAGGCCCGATTATTACTTTGCCTATGAGCCGTTGGCCACCTTGCTCTATAAAAGGATGCATTGGACGGAAGCCGCACGGTTTTATAAGAAGGGGTTCGAGTTCCAAAAAGAGGAGTATCATTTGGCGCTGATGGCCGGCTTGAGTCTGAGACGTGCCGGTGAGAAGGAAAAGGCTGTCGATTATTTGAATGAAGTAATCAAATCATTCCCAAGAGAAAATGTAGTGTATCATGTCGCGCGTCTCTTAATCGATCCGAAATACGATACTCATGTCATCTATCAATTAGAAAAAGAAAAAAATAAAACAGTAAAATCGCAGATGCTCTATTACCTTGCCGTTCACTATCTTTTGGAAGGAAGACGGTCTCTCGCTTTAACCTACCTTCTCGAAGTTCAGGACAATGTCGCTCCCATGATCATGGAACACCAGTTGGCCGAATGGGAAATGGAACAATCTGAGGAGAGGTTATAATAATGAATGAAGCTCCTGTCAATGAAACAATTGAACGTCTCCAATTGGGGGAGAGAGAAATTGTCTTAATCGGTACCGCGCATGTCTCGCACGAGAGTGTCGAAGAGGTGGAGCGGATAATACGGGAAGAACAGCCGGACAGGGTATGTGTCGAGATTGACGCGACGAGGCACAAGACACTATCCGAAGGTCGAAACTGGCAAAACCTCAATATTTATCAGGTGCTCAAGGAGAAGAAAGGGTTCCTGCTGATTGCCAATCTGGTCCTCTCTTCCTTTCAAAAGAGGATCGGCGCCGACCTGGGAGTCAAACCGGGAGAGGAGATGAAGAAAGCGATAACGGTAGCGGATGAGATGGACATCCCTTACAGTTTTTGCGATCGTGAAATCCATGTCACCTTACGCCGTGCCTGGGCCAAGTCAAATTTCTGGAACAAAAACAAGCTGCTTGCCGCCCTCTTTACATCGGTATTCTCGAAAGAAAAGATTTCGGAAGAACAGTTGGAGGAGCTTAAGAAAAAAAGCGCTCTTCAAGATATGATGGAGGAGCTGGCGAAATATCTTCCCTCCGTCAAAGAGGTTTTGATCGATGAGCGGGACCGATATCTGGCGTCCAAAATATTCGACAGTTCGGGTAACAAGGTGGTAGTGGTCATCGGGGCCGGACATATGAACGGCATCATCGGCATTCTGAAGCAAATGCAGGAGGGAAAAGCCGACACGGATGTAACCGATATCGAGATTACACCGCCGCCTTCGAAGTTTCGGAAAGTCATCCCATGGCTTATTCCCGCCGTCGTGATCGGCCTGCTTGTGACCGGGTTTTTCCGTTCAGGTTGGGAAGAGGCGCTTTCCATGCTCTGGATATGGATTTTGGTCAACGGCAGTCTCTCGGCGATCGGCGCGATAATCGCTTTGGCCCATCCGCTGACAATCGTTCTCTCGTTCGCCGCGGCCCCCATTACTTCGATGAATCCAACAATCGGTGTCGGTATCGTTGCCGGACTTTTAGAGGCGGTCGTGCGCAAACCTCGGGTCCACGATTTTGAAAACTTGCAGGAGGACATCCAGAGTGTGCGGGGTTTCTATAAAAATCGTTTGACCCATATATTACTTGTTTTTCTCTTTTCGACGATAGGAAGCGCGGTGGGTACGTTTATCGGTATTCCCTATCTTTCGGCGCTGCTCATGTAGCGTTGCGGCCGCATCAGTGAACGTTGTCACGATGGGGGAACGGTGCCGGTCCTGTCGGGATCATGAAGAGAGGGACCTCTCCAGTTTCTTATCAAACTCAGCTTGAAGTGATGAATGGATAAAGTCTTGGAGTATTCGACGTACCTTATCGGGCATTCGTTTGTCGAACATGACAACGAAAAGCCTTTTTTCTTCATCCAGCCACCTCTGTTGAAACACCTTTCCCGCTAAAGAAAACTGTTTTTTATCGAGAAACAGTTGTATTTCATTGATATACTCGTCTATATTGAAGACCGTTTCTTTATCAAACGCGCAGGACATGCCTACCGAACTGATGTCGTGAACGGTCCCCGCGTACTCTACCCCTTTCAGGGAAAACCGAAAAGAGGCGTTCGGTTTGTATTCACCACCGAATCGGACGTATCGTCGCTGTCCTCGGGCCTGTTTTGTTTCAAGATACTGCTTAATTCCGGCAATGAGCTCATGGTTCGATCGGTCCCCATTCAGCACCGTTAAATGTCCGTTTGCTGCACCGCTCCGCATTATGAGGGACCGTTCCCACTCCTCTTGAAATGTGTTCGATGCAAGAACAAGAAGTGAGTGTCCTTCCCTGTTGACGTAAGGAACAATTTCCTGAAGCAGCGCCGATGAAAGACCGGAGGAATCGGCTATTTCTATTCCTTTCTCCGCTGTTCGCAAGAAGGCCTTAAACCGGTCGTACGTTTCAATTCCATATATTTCGAACTCTTCCCGAACGCAATATTCTATTAGTTCTTCCAGTTGTGTTTTCCGCGTTGAAAAGACAACGATAGGCCGGCCTGCATCGGGCGAATATCCGTTACTCATAGTTTTATAATAGTGATATTTCCATACAAAGTCGATACTTTCTTGACAGGGATTCGAAATGTTAACGTAATTCTCTGTCGGGATCCATCTGTTGAGCCGACAGTTCCCCCCCCGCTTACGTTCTATTCCCAAAAAGTTGCTCTATGGCCTTCTGGATTGTTTGTGCCTCCCGCATGCTGCTCTTTTCCTGTTTCTCCGCCTGACCGCCTTCGCCTGGACCGATAAAGGTCGGAAAGCCCATATCGGCGCTCGATTTGACCCTCCGTTTCATATGGGCGATGGGCCTGATTTCTCCGGTAAGACCGACCTCACCGGCCAGAACCGTTTTCGAAGGAAGGGGGATATCCGTTCGAGCGGAATAGAGGGCCGCCGCCAGCGGCAGTTCTATCCCGACTTCGGTGAGCCGGATTCCGCCTGCTACATTCACGTAGATGTCCTGGTCGGAAAACCGTAGTCCAACATGTTTTTCCAATACGGCCGCTATTCGCGACACCCTGCCGGAATCTATTCTGTCTGAAAAAACACGCGAGATGGAACCCTTTGCAGGCACAATCAATGCCTGCAGCTCGACCAAGAGAATTCTCGACCCTTCGTAAACGGCGGCAATCGCCAAACCGGAGGGGAGTTGTTCTGTCCGGTGAAGCATGAAGAGTGATGAAGGATCGGTAACTTCTTTCAGGCCTTTTTCATCCATCGTAAAGAGACCTATTTCATCGACGGGACCGAAGCGGTTTTTACCTGGACGGACAAAACGGATATCGGAGTCGGCTTTGTCGAAGTAGAGGACCGTGTCTACCATATGCTCCATCACTTTCGGACCCGCTATAACACCCTCCTTTGTGACATGGGCGACGAAAAAAACTGCGCTTTCACGTTCTCTGGTCCAGGAAATGATTTCCTGCGCGCAATATTTTATCTGATTGACGGTCCCCGGGACCGAACCCAGCTCTTCACAGTAGAGGGTTTGGATGGAATCCACAATAATCAGGACCGGATGGACCGCATCGATAACCTGATTTATCGCTTCGATGTTTGTCTCGCTGAGGAGTTCTATGGTCGTACTTCGAATTGAAAGACGCTCCGCCCGTTTTTTGATCTGGGCGGGTGATTCTTCACCGGTGATGTAAAGGATTTTCCCGGAGGTAACGACGGCACCGGCCATCTGGAGCATCAAAGTCGATTTCCCGATTCCCGGCTCTCCGCCTAACAGGACCGACGATCCTTTTGTGACCCCTCCTCCCAGGACCCGGTTGATCTCCGGTATTCCGGTATCGTATTTTAGAATCTCCTTCGTTTGTATGGAGTCCATGGGGAGTGAGTACGGCTTTTTTGCGCGTGCACGGGTTGTACCGTTCTTTTCACGGTTTGTCAGTTGGAAACTGTTCCACTGCCCGCATTCGGGACACCTGCCGAGCCACTTCGGCTCAGTGTGTCCGCATTCGCCGCATACGTAGAGTGTTTTCTGTTTAGCCATGGGACCTCTTGTAAAAATCGGTTTACGGCAATTAAATACATGCTACAATGGGTAAAGTTTCAACGATAAATTGAAAAAGTTCAAGTTTTTATTATACTGGATGTGCGGACCGGACCGAGGTAATGTGAGGTCCCCCCCGGTTTGCAGTCAATTGACCATAGGAAGGCAGCCAATGGATTATCTGAAAACGGACCAAGAGACCGTCAGTTTTTTAAAGAGTCTCGGTTTTCCCGAACTGCGTGTTCACCATTCATTCAACCATTTCGATTTTAAACGGCCCTCGAGACGTATTTTGGTGATCGGACCCATGGGGTCGGGCAAGACCGAATACTCTTCACGGGTGTGGCGGGACGGTTTGGTTGCCCGCAAAAAATCGAAAAAAGCCGGGACCCTGACCACCACCGGAAAGGCGGACCGGAGGAATGTCTTTTTTATTCGGTCGTTACTCGACGCAAAGCGGTTTCCCGATTATCCTGTCGATTCCCTCGCCTATCGGGGGGGCTACACCAGATGCGGAGACAATATTGCCCGGATAGCGGACTCGTTCGAATTGGAAACACTGTTAGCCGATAATCCCCGTG
>CAZJBZ010000015.1:20242-23728 GCA_964543975.1 uncultured Spirochaetales bacterium | reverse complement strand
TCGATTGCTCCGGGGAGGAGGTAGTTCCCCGCCGCGTCGATACAGTCGTCCCCTTCACCGAGGGTGATGTCCGTTCCAATTGCGGCAATCTTCCCGCCTTCTACCAGTACGTCGCCTTTAAACGTCGAGGGGCCGGTAACGATAATCCCGTTTTTGATGATTGTCTTCATGACCGTTATTCCTCATTGTAATTTTCAAACAGATTCAAAAGCTCCGAGGGGAACCCATACTCCTCGGCAATCTCTTCATCCGTAATGCCGGGGGTTTCAATCATAGCGGCATACGAAGTCTTCTTGTTGATCGAATCGCGAACGGAAAAAATAGCTACCGCGTTTTCATGCGTTAAACCGTCGAGGAGCCTATCGGAGGCGCCCGCCTCCCGAAGTTCGGCAACCGCCTTTCGATAAAAAACCCAGGAGGGTACGCCCGAAGCGTACTGTTCGCTCTTATCGGTGAAAGTGTGCGGAGCGTGGTCTGTGGCGAGACAATCCACACGCCCTTCACAAACGGCACGAAAGAGCTCCTTCTGCATCTTCCGCGGTCGAAGCGGCGGGTTCATCTTAAAATAAATACCGTTCGCTTTCCTCATCCATTCATCCCACAACAGTACATGGTGAGGGGCCGCTTCACAAGTGAGACGGAACCGCACTCTAGGCCGGGCCGATTCGATCTCGACTATGGTTTGGGGAACGGAGACATGACAAATATGAAGGGTACCGCGATAACCGGCCTCTTCCGAAAATCTGATCTGGTCCTTGACCGACTCCACTTCAGCCTCAGGAGGACGGGCTTTGGTGTGGCTTATCGGGTCAACAGGGTCGAAGCAATCCGTAAAAAACTCCGGTTTTTCACAATGGACCGCGGTCACTCCGTCGTAGTGGAGGGAGGCGGCGATCCGGTAGTAGAGAAGCTGTTCTTCCTCCGACAGACCGAATGCTGCTGTCGAAGAGCCGGCAAATAATTTGGTCGCCACTACTCGGGTATTTTCCTTGACACATCGAAGCATCTCCTCCATTTGTCCTGATTCCCCGGTTATTCCGCCGTAGACGCCGTAAAAAAACGTTTCGGGGTCCGAAACCTTGTCCGCCAGTTCAAATCTTTTACGGACCATAGCAGGGGAAGTGAGAGGAGGATCTGTGTTACTCTGATCAAACAGCCCGTCGAAGCCTAAGCGGAGAGCGATTGAAATTCCGTGGGCCACTGTTTCTTTTGATCGCTGGTTCCAATCCCGTAAATGGACGTGAGGATCAATCAAAAGAGACCTTCTTCCCGGAGGTGTCCCGGGTATAAAGCGCGGGTTCAAACTCCTCCGCGGTAAAAACAGGCCCGTCCACGCAAAGGCGAAGTCCCGAGGGGATGGAACACTTCCCGCAGATCCCGATACCGCAGCTCGTGACCCGTTCAACGACAAAATAGATGTTGTCCGGATCGACTGCCGCCGCTTCGATTTTCCCCGCCCTCCTAAGCATTCTTTCCGGCCCGCAATTATAGAAGACGATGTTCCCTCGATTCTTTCGGATGAGCCGTGCCGGGGGACCGGATTCTTGGGTGCGGACCGGTCCATCGAGAAGCCGGGAAAGAAGATCGGTAATTACCCCCCGCTCTCCGTACGAGCCGTCTTCCGTTATGCAGTAGACCTCGCCCATTTGTTGAAACTCTTCCAAATAGACCAGTTCACTCGCCGTTTTCACGCCAAAAACAAAAACCTTTCTCCCTTTGTGTGCCGCGGCCCCCAGTCTGACGGGGGCGATTCCGCAGCCGGCCCCCACAAAACAGACTGTATCCTCCTCGTTAAAACGGTGCGGTTTTCCGTAAGGTCCTCTCATCCGGACCACCATATGCTTCCGCAGCTCGAGGATTTTCTTGGTTACCCTCCCCGCGTCACGGACAATAAGCTCCAAGGGATCATTTTTTGCCACCGAAAACGGTTTGGACTCTTCATTTCCTGTTTTTAAAAAGAGGAACTGTCCCGGTTCGGCGTCGGTCCGTTCGTAAAACCGAAGCAGTCCCAAATCTTTCGAGAGGGGAATTACCTTTTCAACAATCAAGGGACGATAGTCCATGAGTCGTTCGGAGAGGGTAACCCGGCGGGCCTTATCCGTGCCGCGTTTTAAGTCCTCTTCCAAGGAGGCGAAATAATCGCGAATTTCGAGACTGCTCAATCCGCCGAGGGCCGATCCTACCGCAAAAACGGAACCTTCGGTATCAACACTCTCCTCAATGCGGCGGATGTCAGAAGCGCCGCGTATTCCGCCCATGATAATAAGCGGTACGGAAGTCGCTTCCCGTATAATTTGGAGGGCTTTCAGTGTGACCGGCAGGAGAGCGGGGCCCGACAAACCTCCGTATCGGTTGCTTAGCTCCGGATTGGGACCGCCGAGGGTGTTGATCGCCGCTATTGCGTCCGCGCCTGATTCGACCGCGGCCGCCGCGACCGTCCCTAAATCGGGAACGCCGGCGTTTAATTTGGCGATAATCGGCTTTTCCGTTTTCCTCCGCACCGCCGTGACGACCGCACGCACGATCGCCGGGTCCGAACCGATGGCAATCCCTCCCCTCTCCGCGTGGGGGCAGGAAAGATTAAGCTCAATTCCGTCAACGGCGTCTCCACAAGAATCGAATGCCTCCGTGCACCGCGCGAACCGTTCTTCATCACACTCGCCGATTTGCGGAAAAAGCAGCACTTCTCTCGGCACAGTTTTTCGTAATTCGGTAAACGTTTCCAGCGTAGCATCCAGCCCGGGGTTGGCCAAACCTACCGCGTTCCAGAGTGAACATTCGTCGGGTTGGGTGATAATATCCTCAGTATTCCCCTGCCGCGGCTCGATTGTGGTACTCTTCCCCACAAGGAAGCCGATCTGCGGTACGTTCAGCGCCATCCACCGCATCGTATCGGACGTGGTGGCGATGACCCCCGAAGGGAAGCCGAATCTGCCTCGTATTGTTTTTCCTAAAAAGGTTTCCATTATGCTCCCGTAAGGAAATTGTTTCATCAGCCGTGCTTGTGATGCCCGGCGACACCGTCCACCGTTTATAAGGCGGTGTTGAACCGGGCTTGAAACGACCGGGCGGACGCGGCTTGCTCGGCAGGAGTAGATTCGGAACCGTGAGGGAACATGATACTTCTGCCCACATTGATAATAACGTTCTCCCGTCCGAAGATCGAGAGGAGTAAATCGGCCTCCCCTCCCTGGGCGCCGACACCGGGACAGAGGACCAGCGTGTTCTTCCCTATCACCTTCTTAACGGCGGTCAGTTCCTCGGATGTGATATGGTTTTTCACACTGGGCGCGCCTACCACTATGCCGGCAATACCGCAGCGGGCCACTTCGGTAGCAAGAAAAAGGTACTGTTCCACATACTCTTTCCCGCCTTCTCCATTCGCCGAGGCAAGCGGAACCAGTTTCCGTTTCTCCCGTTCATATTCTGGATTACTCATCAGGCACATGGCTATTATTCCTACTTTCCATTTTTCGCCTTGTTGTG
>CAZJBZ010000015.1:15766-20232 GCA_964543975.1 uncultured Spirochaetales bacterium | reverse complement strand
GATTCAACTGGACGGGATCAACATCCTGACCGATCCGGTATGGTCGGACCGGGTGGGGCCCGTGTCGTGGGCCGGACCGCACCGCGTCCGCCCGCCGGGAAGCGGAAAAAATGCCGCTCTCGTTGGTGGCCCCGATGTCGGCAAGCTTACTGTCGTCTATTACCATCAGTCCCATGTCGCGGGCGAATCGATAGATTGCCTGCAATGTTTCCGGGTCGCTTCCGTTTTTCCAGTATTGGATGTTCGGCTTTATGGCCGCGCAATAGGGGGCCACCGCTTCAATATACCGAAACGACCATTCCCTCTTATCCTGCTCCCTCGACAAGCCGGCGTCTCCCCGCCCCATTGCATGGTCGGCCGGGTCCAGCCCGGCGCATAAGAGAGAGTTCTTCTCGCGGGAGCACTCCCGCCATCGCCTAAGAAAACTCATTTCAGCCACCCTCTCTGTTTGAGCATCCCTTCCAACTCTTCCCGTATTTCCGGGTAACCGTCCGATAATATTTTTTTTGCTCGTTCGACCGTCTTAGGATTATCATGTGCAAGCATTTCGCCTAAACGATCGATATTGGCCTTTAATGCTTTACGCGCCCACCCTTTCCTATCGTTGAGCCGCTCGTTTAATGATTCGAACAGTGGTTTATTGATGGTCCCCGCGTTTAAAAGGACCTTCCACGCCCTCTCATCCATGGAGATGACACTATCGTAAGGTATGGAGAGCCGTTTCATGACCGAAGCACCTTCCTCCCCGCGATCGATAAAAAACATCGCGCCCGCGAAGGACCCTCCGCTTCGTTTAACCGCGGGCAACCATCTGTCCCGAACGGAGGAGCCCTCATTATTCAAGTCAGCGACATGAAAGACGCGTTTGCCCTCAAGGTCCGCACCGATATTCGTTCCGTCTTTATAAAGTTTGGCATGAGGTTTCCCAAGAGCGTAGGCGACCGGATTGGAAAAATCCCAATCTCTCGATTCACCGCCGGAAACAACATCAAAACCGTCGACACCCACCCCGGACAGAATAATCTCGCACATCGCGTCGATCGCCCATCGGTAGGTATCGCCCCTTTTTGTTATAGCCAAACTTTGAATGTAGTAGGGCCCCACTTCTCCCGAAGTGTATGGGAACCACGCTTCGGTAAATTGAGGTTCTCCGGCTTCCGCTAAGAAAAGAAGCCCCTCTTTCTGCAGTTCGTCCCGCCGGTTCTTATCAATTCCGCTCATACATACCTCGACGATCGAGTCGTCAATGGATCGGTCCGATTTCGCCGGGCAGACCTGCCTTATAACCGTCAATTTCCGCCTCATTCAGTTTCCTCGTTGTAAACCGAAAAGGGCGTCTGCAATATCGGCATCGTACCGTTCCGTTATCGTTGTAAAATTGGGGAGGAACATCCTCATTTATCACTCTGGTTACACAATTTTCATTGGTACAGAGGATATAGACGAATTTTTCAACCACCTGTCCGTTTCGGATAAAGTTCACCGTCGGTTCAGGGGAGATGCTTGCCACCTTCTTAAGGTCCCGTTCGGTCAACTGTGGTAGATCGGTTTTCAAAAAAGGGTTCCGCTTCTCATTGATGGTCGCTGCAATGCAGGAAAACCCTCGGTCCTCCAAAGCAAGGACATCGTCGACCTGCTTCCGTGTTCCAACCTTCAGATGGTCCAATACGGTCCCCACCTTGATCCTGTCGATAAACATATCTTCCTTCTTTTCACGTTTTTTCTTTTTTCGAGGGACTCGATTGTTGCCCGATTCCAGTTTGCCATGGAGCGTCTCTTCAAAGCATTCATACTCTGTGTGGTCGAGCATTTCGAAAAGAAGCGCTTTCCGCAAAAAGATGCCGAACTCAGCCTGTTTGAAGAACGCTTGCGCGGGACTGAAATAGACATCGTAATCGATTTCCGCTATCTCACTGTTTACCGGAAGCGGGTGAAGAATTTTGACATCGAACCCGTTGATTTTTGAGGTATCGATTCGGTAACGGTCCATAATATCCTGTATTTTGTCTGTTGAAACACCGCCCATCCGCTCCAGTTGAGGACGGGTCATGTAGTAGAAGTCGACACCGGCCATGACCTCCTGTACGGTTTCTTCCCGGATTACGGTAACACCTCTGTTCTCCAACAATTTCCGCAGCTCTTCGGGCATACCTAAGAAGTCGTCCGCCGCCCATCGAATGGTTATATCCGTGAAATGGGAGAGTGCCAAGGAGAGGGATCGGACCGTTCTGCCGTGAGAGAGGTCCCCCCCGAAACCGATTTTAAGACCGTCAAGTTTTTGTTCGTTGAGCATGTAGAGAGTGAGCACATCCAGGAGGGCCTGCGTGGGGTGTTCATTTTTCCCGTCGCCACCGTTAATTACCGGAATGGCGGAAACATCCGCGGCCCACTGCAACGAACCGTCGAGCGGGTGCCGCATAACGATGACATCGAAGTGATTGGCCCCCATCATCATGATGGTATCGCGAATGGTCTCTTTCTTCATCACCGAAGTCCCTTCGGCCCCGGAAGAGCCGTCGGTCACGCCGCCCAATTCTCGAATTGCTGTTGTAAAACTGGTACGTGTCCTGGTACTTGGTTCGTAAAACATGGAGGCCAAGGCCCGTTCCCTGCAAACATCGTTAAAATGATATCGCTTCCCCTGTTTTTCCAGGTTATACATCATGCGGCCGGTTTCACACAGCTTTAAGATCTCATCAGCGGAAAAATCGTTTATGGAAATGACATCCCGCTTGTGAAATGTCTCACTCATCTACCCCCCTCCTTCATTTTTAGTAACGGTGAGAATTTGAATATCACACACATTGGTATTGGTAGGCCCCGGCTTGAACAGGTAACCGATTTTCTCAAAGAAACGATAGGAGTCGTTTTCCCGCAAAAAAACAAAAGGGTCCAGTCCGTGCGCGGTTGTCGTTTCGGCTGCTTCCGCACAGGCAAAAGCACCCGCCGCATCGGTAGGGCCGTCATTTCCGTCGGTCCCGCCCGATAAAAAGGTAATACCCTCGAGTTTTTCCGGCTGCAACATGCTTTCGGCTAAAAAGGAGAGGGCCATCTCCTGATTGCGCCCCCCCTTGCCGCCGCCCTTAATGGTAACGGTCGTTTCCCCCCCCCCGAGGATACAAGCAGGCTTCTCAACGGGCACGTCGTATGAAAAACAATCACGGGCAATTCCTAAATAGAATTTCGCGATCTCTTTCGCCTCACCGGTGATTTGGGAAGAGAGCACCAGCGTTGAATAACCGAGGCTCTCCGCTTTCTCTCGGGCCGCCGCAAGGGCCGTGTAGTTTGTGCCGATAAGAACGTTCCGGGTGGCTTCGAAACAGACATTGCCCTGTTTCGGTGTTTCCGAAATTGCTCCCTCTTTCCCTCGCACTATGGCCGCCAAGGTGCTTTTCGGGACCCTGTCCCGTATGCTGTATTTTTCCAATACCGCCATCGCGTCCTCATAGGTTGTCATATCGGGCGCGGTAAGTCCGGAGGCGATGACATCGAGGCGGTCCCCGACCACATCCGAAAGAACCAGATTAACGGAGGTTGCAGGGTAGAGGGTTTCGGCGAGGCGACCGCCTTTTATGAGAGAAAGATGCTTTCGGACACAGTTAATCTCATGGATGGTTGCGCCGCAGGCCAACAGCAGTTCGGTCGTCTTCTGTTTGTCATCAAGGGTAATTTCCCACGGAAAGCTGAGCAGCGCCGAACCGCCTCCAGAGAGTAGTCCGACAGCGAGCGTCTTTTCGTCCGCCTTTTCAGCCAAACCGGATATTCCCCGGGCCGCCCGGAGGCTGTTGTCATCCGGAACGGGATGACCGGCTTCGATAACGGCGATTCGGTTAAGCTGTTCGGTATGTCCCGGTTTGACCGAAATAAGCCCCTCGGATATCCTGTCTTGTAGAATTTCTTCGACGGCTACAGCCATTTTCGCGGTGGCCTTTCCCGCTCCTATCACAATGATTTTAGAAAAATCGTTGAGATCGTACTTATATTCGGAGTAATCGGTCCTGATGACCAGAAGGTTTTCTTCACACTTCACTCGATCATGGATCATCCTGTAAGGGTCGACCCGTCGAACCGCCTCTTCGAATATCGCGCGAATGTCTTCAGTTGCTTTTCGGTCCTTCATAACAAATTGATCCTTGCTTCATCAGGGATTCAAAATGTGAACTACATTGACAGAAAAAGGAAATAAGGACCGTCAATACAATCGTTCACATTTTGAATCCCCACAGATTACTTTTCGAATTGCTGTTGCTTCACTATAACCGACTCTTTGCAATGTGTACATATTTTCGAATGAGCTTTCATAATGAGAATAAAAGAAATCGAAAACTGCTTGACGCGGGCGCGGAAGATTTCTATGCTTGCCACAGAGGGAAAATCTCCCGTTCGGAAATAAAAAAATTGGGATTATAAGGATAAAGCGATGCATATTGTCTGTCTTGATTTGGAAGGGGTCCTCGTCCCCGAAA
>CAZJBZ010000015.1:0-15756 GCA_964543975.1 uncultured Spirochaetales bacterium | reverse complement strand
CGTTCGCCGAACATACCGGTATCGAAGATCTGAGACTGACGACCAGAGACAACTCAGATTACGATAAACTGATGCGCCATCGGTTGTCCATTCTCGAGAGGGAAAAACTGAAACTTGCCGATATCCAGGCTGTTATCGCCGGGATGGACCCGCTCGAAGGAGCGAAACAGTTTCTGGATGATCTGCGCGAAAAAACACAGGTAATCATCCTCTCCGACACCTTCACCCAATTCGCCTCCCCTCTTATGGCGAAATTGGGATATCCGACCCTCTTCTGCAATTCACTCGAAATTGCCGATGATGGCGCCATTACCGATTACGCGCTGCGGCAGAAAGACGGGAAGAAGCACGCGGTCCAGGCCCTTCACTCTCTCAATTTTTCGGTCATAGCGGGCGGCGATTCGTATAACGATGTTTCGATGCTGCAGACCGCCGATCACGGCATCTTCTTCAGACCGCCCGAGACGATCAAAGGGGAGTTTCCGGATTTCCCCGCGGTAGAGACCCATGAGGAATTGGGGAAGAAAATAGAGGAGTGGCTGCGGTAACGGCAGAAAAGGCTCACCGTCCCGCCCTATTTGACACCTTCCCATTATGCATTACAATAAGAATAATGAGTCATCATCGACAGGTTTCAGCTTCATTATCACTCCCTATTCTCGTTGTTCTTATCACCATTAATTCATGTGCTCCGCAAACCGAACGGAAAGTGAGCGAAATGGAAACTCATATTCGCGAAATTTTGAGTCTTCCCACCTACGAGCACATCTATCGCGACATCATCTACGTAGGGGAGGAAGCTTCTTTTTTGATGTTCAAAACCGTAGATACAAAACTGCTCTTTTCGATAGACGTCAAAGTTCAGGCCGGAATCGATTTGAAAAAGGGTATTGAATTGGTCCCTGGGAAAAACGGGACCATAACCGTTCATCTGCCGCGGGCCGCCATTCTTTTAGTGGATGCGGATGAAAATTCCATCCATCAATATTTTCTTAAAGAGAGAGGCAAAGAGATTACCCGTTTGTCTTATTACGATGAGATCAGCCGTCAAAAAGAACAGATAGAAAAAGACGCGATCGACAGAAACATCCTTTTTAAGGCGGAGGAAAACGCGAAAAAGTTGATAAAAAAATTCCTAACCTTGGCAGGGTTTAAAAACGTGGTGTTTAAAACAATACCGCCGAATGGATCGGGAAAAGGAGAAATCTGATGCCGTTTCTTAAACCGAAAACATTGTTCATTGTTATTCCGGTGCTGTTACTCCTTATATCGGGGGCGCTTTTTATCGTGACGGCAAAACCGTTCTTCGGGATCGATCTGGGAATCAATCCGGTCAAGCGAGAACGGACAGCGGTTTCAGTTTCGGTATTGACCGAAGTCCGGGACATCATGAGTTTGAATACGGTGGAATTCGTCTATAAGTCGGTTTTTCCGCACGACTTTCTTCCGTCCGACATACGGTGGGACTCAATTCTGTATAAAGACCAAACCGGACAACCGCTGCTCCCTGAGGAAGCGGAGTATGTTTCGATCTATCGACTTTGTCGCAAAATTGGTATTGACCTCAGACAGAATAATTACGACTTTGTGGTTGTGACCGGCATTATTAAAGCAGGATACGATTTTAGCGATACTCCATACTCCTCCGCCGGCGGCACATCGATCGATGAGTCAAATCCCGAGTACAAGCGTCTTAAGGAGTATGTATCATTTTCGGAGGACGGCTCCAGACTTCTTCTCAAACTTCCCCAACCGGAGATTGTTTCCTTTATTATCGAGGACAGTACCTCCGAGGATTATGCCTATCCCGATATCTCGATCGATCCGGAACAGTGGAAGGTCCTCTCCACCTTCGTTACCGAAAAGGTCCGCGGCCGGGTTTTGGAGGAAGGTATCCTACGATTGGCCCGGAAGAAGGGTGAGGCGTTCATCACCAGAATCATGCGGGATGCCGGATTTCAAGAAGTTGTTTTTATCGAATAAGGAAAGCAGATGATGAGAACTGTAGCTGTATTCACCCATCTTTTTTTGTATATGATTTTTTCACTTTTCGCCTTCCCGCTCTATCCGGTACTCCTGCTTCTGGGAATGAAACATACCGCCTACCGTTACGTTCTTTGGCTGCTGCAGACCTATTCTCGCACACTCCTTTTTTTCGCGGGAGCCAAGGTCACTGTTCGAGGGCGGAGGAATATACCGACTGAAAACAGTGTCTGTTTTATTTCCAACCATCAGGGAATGGCGGACATTCTGGTACTCGTTTCTTATACCCCTAAAATAATCGGCTTTATAACGAAAAAGGAGCTGAAAGTCCTTCCCGGCATTAATTTATGGATGAAGATAATGAACTGCATTTATATCGATCGAAGCAGCATCCGGCAGGCAGTGAAGGTAATCGAGCAGGGTGCCCGTTATATCCGGAAAGGGCGGCCTTTGGCCGTTTTCCCGGAGGGCACCCGCAGCAGAAGCAGAACAATGGGACCGTTCAAACGGGGAAGCATAAAACTCGCCCTCCGCTCAGAGGCATTGATCGTTCCCGTAACCATCGACGGTAGCTATAAATTGTATGAACAACAGAACAAGATCCGGCCGGGTCATGTGATACTTTCTTTTCATCCGCCAATCGACGCCTCGAAATTGTCCAATCAGGAGCGGAAGCAATTGAGTGAGAGGCTTTATCGCATCATCGAAGGAGGACTGCAATGAAAAGCCATACAAAAGAACTGTGGTCCGAAACAAAAAACAGAGCGGAACTCATCAATAGTACCCCGACTGTCAGGGGTCTGCTAGTGCCTAAGAAGGTGAGGTTTCTTTTTCTATAATCGGTTGAACATAATCGAGGAACTCCTGGAAAAGACGTTTCAATTCCTCGAAGTTCTGCCGTGAATCCTCGACCCGCTCCTCCCGGGAGGAATCTTCCAACTCTTTCGCCGCGTCCCCTACCCGTTTTATTTCCAGGTTCCACGCTCCGCCCTTGATGGAGTGGGCCTCACCCCGAAGCTTCTCCATGTCGCCGGAGGCAAACGAATCGGTCATGAGCGGGACCTGCCCGTTCACCTTATCGATGAACGACTGTAACACCCGTTTGACCACATCCTCTTTGCCCATGAAAGTGGAAACCGCTTCCTGATAATTGAAAATCTCATCGTTGTCGGATGGCGGGGACAGAGACGAAGAAGCCGCCGGTGCCGGACCCGGGGATGTATCCGGCAGCCACTTCATCAGGAGAGGAATTATGTCTTTCTTCTTAAACGGTTTCAGCAGGATATCATCCATCCCCACCGAAAAACACTTCTCCTGTTCACTCTTTATTCCGCTTGCAGTGGCCGCGATGATCGGTGTAGCGATACCCTTTTCACGGATTTTTTCGGTTGCTTCGTACCCGTTCATTTCCGGCATTTGAACATCCATGAAAATAACTGCATAGTCGTTTTCTTCAGACGCTTGGAGAGCTTCTACCCCGTTGTTGGCAATGTGTACCTCATTGCCCATGTTTTCAAGAATCGTTTTAAAGAGGGTCTGATTCACTTCGTGATCTTCGGCAACCAGAATAAGTCCGTGTCTCTCTTCGATCGGCGTCGGTTCTTTTTCAGGCTGCAACTCTTCAACCTCCTCCACCGCTTCAAGATCAACTTCCGAACTCATAATCCGCAGGAGCGCTTCATAAAAATCGCCCTTCTTCAACGGTTTACTTAAGTAGGCGTCGTACCAGCCCAACAGTTTCATCTTTGCCTCTTCACCGCTTTTTCCCGTCGGGCTTAAGAGTACCAGTTTAGCCGAATTGATATTTTTGTCCGCGTTTACTTCGCTTGCGAACTGCCATCCGTCCATCCCCGGCATCAACAAGTCAACAACACACAGATTATAGGGGCTCCCTTCACCCGCGGCCGTTTTAAGCTTTTCCAAAGCCTCGGAACCGTTGTAGGCTTCATCGACTTCACCTCCCCACTCCTGCACATAGTATGAAGCAATTCTCCGCGCGGTGTCGTTATCATCGACAACCAGTCCCTTTATCGGATCATACCCTTCGGGGAGTTTTTTCGGCACCTGTTCTCCGTCTGTCTTTCCCAGTTTAATATCGAACCAGAAAGTCGAGCCTTCACTGTATTGACTGTCGACTCCGATCCGACCGTCCATTAGATGGACCAGATTCTTAGAGATGGACAATCCCAATCCCGTACCTCCGAATTTCCTGGTCGTCGAAGTATCGATTTGGGAAAACGCCTGAAACAATTTCCCCAATTTTTCCTTGGGGATCCCTATTCCCGTGTCCGCTACTTCGAAATGGAGAATATACCGGTCTTCCAGTTCTTCTCTGTTTTTTATGGTAACGACAATTTCACCGTCTTTGGTGAATTTTATGGCATTGTTGAAGAGATTGACAATGATTTGGCGTAGTCGGACCGGGTCTCCTATCACGTTATACGGCACGTCCTGTTCAATGAGGAGGGCCGCCTCGAGACCCTTTTTATGAGCTTCCAAAGATATAAGATCGACCGCGTCTTCCACCATGGTGTGGAGATCAAATTCAATCTCTTCCAGTGTTAATTTTCCCGCCTCAATTTTGGAAAAGTCTAAAATATCATTGATCAGGCTCAACAGGACATCGGCGGCAAATTTCACCTGTTCGGAATATTCCTGCTGCTCCGCGTCCAGCTTCGTTTCCAATAACAGCTCGTTCATTCCGATTATGGTATGGATGGGAGTACGGATTTCATGACTCATGTTTGCCAGAAAATCGGATTTTACCCTTGTGGCCCGTTCGGCCAGCTCCTTATCATTGATGAGTTTCTGCTGCCCTTCTTTGCCCTCGGTAATGTCCTGGACAATGCCGAAAATGAACCGTTTTTGTCTTTCCCGGTCGATTCCCCGGGTCAATTCGATGAGCCACCAGCGGTCGTTTCCTTCAGGAGCGGGATACGGAACTTCCATTTGGAAATGGCCGCTGTCGCCTGATATAAGATTAAAGAAATGAGAATCAAACTCCCGCACAAAATCTTGTTTAAAAAACTCCTGGATCCGATGATGACATAGCTCCTCTTCCGAGAGACCGACCATCTCCCGGAAGGCTTCATTATGGTAGAGGAGTTCACCTCGCCTGCCCAGAATGATCATTCCGGATTTAGAGAACTCAAAAACAAACTTAAACAGATGCGAGTTGATACCCATCGTTCTCTATAAAACTACCTTTAAAAACTCCGACCAAGAATCTCCGCGGTTTTCTGAATGATCAATTCGGGTTTCAGCGGTTTTATCATATAACTGTGAATGCCGTAACCGACTGCTTTAACAACAGTCTCTTTCCTCGTCAACGCGGAAAAAACGATCACCGGAATATCGATATTGTTTTTATGTAAGTATTCCATAACCTGGAATCCGTTCATCTCCGGCATCATAAGATCGAGAAAGACAAGGTCAAAATCATGATTGCCGATGTCGTCCACAAAAACTTTGCCGTTTTCATATACCCAGGTTTCCCACTCGGTCTCCGAAAAAACGGTCTTGACCAACTCTTGAATGACAATATCGTCGTCGACAATACCGATGGTAATGTTTTTTCCTAAGCTGTCCAACCGTTCCCCCAATTCTTCGACCTTTTGGTCGTCGAACCGAAGTTGTATTGACTCCTCCTGCTCCTTTTTCGGTGCGGATTTGGTAAGGAGTTTATTTCGTACCACCTCATCATGAGCATAATCGTCCGGCCGCAAACCCAAGAGTTCATCCATTGCGTCGTTTAAATTATTGGCAACCCCTATATCTTCGAAATTTGAATCGGAAGAGATGAAGTTTTTCACATAATCGGAATTGGTAAGTATTTTCATAAACTTAGGTCGGGTACTACTGTGTTCCACGATCGTTTCCAAGAGGAAACGAAGCTTGCCGCCGTCCTCCGAAGTAAGGTCGATGTTGGACATCATAATAAGAATCTTCGGTGTCTTGACCTGATACAGTTCGAGTAATTCCGTCAATTTATACTTGAGCAGTTCGATTTTTTCCCGATTAAGACCTTGGGCGATCTCTATGAAGAGAATGTCGTCATTGAAATGGGCCTCTATAATGCAGGGAGTATTATCGATATCAAGCGGGACCTGTAATAATTCGGCTATGGTCTTTAAGAGAACATCGATTTTGACCGGTTTTGAAAAGAATTTCTTTACCCCTAACTTTGCAATTTCAACCACTTTTGTTTTATCGATCTTGGAAGCGACCACAATGACGGGAATGTTCACGGTATTTGGATTCTCTTTTTTCTCAGACAATACCTCCATGCTGCTTTTACGGGAGAGAAAATAATCCATGACAACAAGATCGGGCATTTCCGTTCTCATTTTTACCATACCGTCGAGTCCGCTTTTCGCCTGAGTAACGTTAAAACTATATGCTTCCAATTTTTTCGAGATATAATCCCGGAAAAGAGCTGATTCATCAATGACGAGAATTTTTTTCATAGTCTAACCCCAAAATTGTTCGGATTCATCAATCGGAACAACACCATTATAGTAATCTCCCGAAAGCGAGTAAAGGGAGGTAATTGCAAAAATCACCATTTTAGTCTTGTTGAAAGAGTTAAATGCTTATAATATAAGTAATTGAAATTTTTGCAATTACCACAACCTATTGTTTTGAAAGAAGCTCAAGGAACTTTTTTTAAAACTTATAGCCGAATTGTCGAAGAATGGACTTCCTCTTGTCCTTTTCGTCCTCGTTTTCTATCCCTTGCGGAGAACCGCCGTCGATGACGCCGATGATCCCGCGCCCCTGTTCGGTCTCGGCGGTTATCACCTGAAGAGGATTTGCTGTGGCGGCGAAGATGGTGACCACTTCCTGACAACTTTTTATTTGATTGAGTACATTAATCGGAAAGGCGTTTTTGATAACTAAGAAGAAGGTATGCCCCGCCCCCACGGTTTCGGCACAGGTGACGGCGTCTTTAATCAGCATTTCATTATTGCCTTCGGTACGGATGAGAAAGGGATCGGAGGCTTCATTAAACGCTAAGCCGTATTCGATTCCCGGGACCGAGCCGATTAATAGCTCCGCAATATCTTCCACCGTTTTAATAAAATGTGACTGCCCCACAATGATGTTACACTCATCGCTCCACTGTAATTGGACTGCATCAAACGTAATATTCATTCTTCCACCTCCTTATTCAATAATGACGGATAGATCGATTTCGCAGGCTGTACAGACCATCTGGATACCCCAGTTTTCGAGAACTCCGGGATGGACCTCGCCGAATACCCCGGCTGTTTTGTTGTTATAGATTATCCGGGCGCATCTTCCCCGAATAAACCTCGGATCATCAGACTCCTCCAAAGTATACTCCTTCGCTGAATAGAAGAAAAGGGCGGACACTTGAGAGTTTACTCCGTTGAAATCGGTGTTTCTGTCGGCATTGAGGAAGCCTAAATAATCACACGTTTTTGTCCCGTAATTTTCACTCGCATCAAGACGGGCTATCTTTCCCGCTTCAAAAAGCCTATGCGGATAGACGGCGTGGGCGGAAACCGATTCCGAAGAGAGCAGACAAGGAATGATCGATGAGCGGACATATTCGTAGTTTTCAGTCATGGGATTGGAAATGCGTACGGTGATATCGCGGAGCTGTTCCTCCGAGTACGCCGAACGATCCCCCGATTGTCCCGCCTCTTCGAGGTGCGGCTCCATCAAGTCGATATACTCCCGCTTGGACCCCAGATAGTTGTATACCATTTCCTGAAACCCCAATCCCACCATGATGTCCTTTACCCGACGGGAAAACTCGGTCATCGATGTCAGTCTGCCTACGGTAAAGTCGGCAGGCATGACGGGAGAAAAACTATCCATTCCTCTGCCGATCATGATGTCCTCCACTACATCCACAGGATGGAGAAAATCGTTCCTATATTCGGGAGGCCGGATAATAACCGCGTCATGCTCGTATTCGGCACGGCAGCCCATCTTTTGAAGATAACCGGCCGCCTCCTCGGACGTAAACTTTTCACCTAAAAGCTTATGTGCGTAAGAGATTTCGAGCCTCATCCGCGGTTGAAAATAATTCGGGTTGACTACCTCCCGTCCCAAAGGAGTATCGTAGGGATAGACGACCTTCACCGGAAGAATTTCAAAGCCCGCGTCGGAAAGATCGCAGGCAACGATTGAACCGGCCAATGTCAGCGAATGGATATCGGTCCCCGTCAATTCGATAAACAGATCGGTATCTCCCACCTCAACGGCACCGATTTTCGCGCTGTTGATGACCGGAGGGAAGCTCAACACATCACCGTTGTTGTCGGTAATAAAGGGGAACTTTTCATATTCGGAGACGACATGACCGAACTCTTTCCCCTTTGGATGCTCGCGGACGATCTCTCTGAGGGTAAGCTCCCGTTTATAGTCGAGGGGAACGAACGACGTGGAATCGGGATCGGCAGCGCGATACCGGACCGGATAAGAGATCATATCGTTTCGATAGACACCCATGGCAATGGCGCGCCGTTTTTGTCCGAAATTCCAGCACAATTTCTCCTGAGTTTGAATGATCTCGATTAAAAGCGGATCGTCAATCTTCCTCCCTCTGACCACAAAACCGGTTATAAAAGGACGGATGGTCTCTAAATCGGGATCGACATGAATTTCCCGCCCCCCATAGTCGGCTGTTTGATCTTCAGTAGAGAAAAAGGGATAAGCAGGTATTTCTTCGGTTAAAAAGAGCTTGAATTGGCGTGCCAGTCCGGCTGTCGACCAGAGGTCCGGCCTGTTGGTATCGTTCAATTCAATCTTAAAAAGCTGTCCGGCCTTATCGTGTTCATCGAGTTCGGCCTTTGCGGCGGGGAAAACTTCCACTAATTTTTCTATGGGTATGTCTTGTCCTAAATATCGATAAAACGGTTTTGCAAGCACTTCTATTTTCGGCATCCTTATTTCCTCCTTCTCAACCGCACATTCTCTATGTCGTGGGAAAACAGTTCCCTCAGATCGTTCAGGCCCAGCGACATGAGGGCCATCCTGTCAATGCCCAAACCCCACGCTAAAACCGGCACACGGACCCCTAAGGGTTCGGTCACCTCAGGCCGAAAAATTCCCGATCCGCCCAGTTCGAACCAGCCCAACACCGGATGTTTTATATGCACCTCTACGGAAGGCTCGGTAAACGGAAAGTAACCGGGAACATACATCACCTCTTCCGCACCGGCAACCTCCACCGCGAACATCTTTAAAATACCTAACAGGGTGCGCAGGTTCACATCCTCTCCCAAGACGATGCCTTCGGTTTGATAAAAGTCGGAGAGATGCGTAGCATCGACCTGATCGTAGCGAAAACAGCGCACCGTTCCGAAATACTTTCCCGGGACCTTTGCTCTGGGGAGGGTTTTTGCCGAAAGGACCGTTCCCTGGCTGCGAAGGATAAGGCGTCTGGTAAAATTCCTGTCGAAAGGATATTCCCATCCTCTGGAACCGGTTTTCCACCCGGACTCATGGGACCGGGCAACCTGGTCCAAGTATGGCTGCTCGATCTCTTTGGCATAACTCGGGTTTTCAATGTAATAGACGTCATGGATGTCCCGGGCCGCGTGAAACTGGGGCATAAAGAGAGCGTCCGAGTTCCAGAACTCCGTTTCGACGAGCGGTCCGTCAAACTCCTCAAAACCCAAAGAGACCAGTTTATCTTTAACCATTTCCAAAAACTCACCGTATGGGTTCTTCCTGCCTAATAAAACCCGGTTCGGCGGGGTATTGACATTATATGCGCGAAAACGCTTCCCCTTCCATTCACCCGACGCGAGCAGTTCGGGGGTCACGGCCCCTATCTCTTCTCCGGTAATGCCCATTTTTTCAATAAGGGCCTTTGCCTCGGCGCCGGTCTCGGTCAATTCGTAGGTTATCTCTTCCCGTTCCACCGTTCTAAACGGAGAAGAGGAGGCGCCCCGTTTTTTGCTGATAGCGGAGATAACGTTCCGCTCTGCTTCTCCGAGGGAACTCTCATCGAGCTCTCCGGTATCGATTGCCGTATCGAGCAGCCGGCGTTCCACCTTCATCCTTTCCGAAGGCCCCTCGGTTTTCAGGGTCACTTTTTTCTCATCGCCCATAGCGACCAATTGCTCTTTCGACATCTGTCCGAAAGCCGAACCTACGTCCTTTTTTTCAAGACCCAAGTGGTCCGCGATTTCCGGAAGGAGGAGCGGCCCCTTTTCCTTGAGCAGCCCCGCGATTCGCTCCGACGGAGTGCCCACATCGTGGTACTCCCTGCCCAGTTCGGTCACTTCATAAACCGTCCGCCGGACTCTTTTCGCCTCCCTGATCAGCTCTTTGGCAGTCAACCAGCTGAATGCCTGATTGCATTGACCCACATTGAAGGAGAGCTTATCTTCTATCGCTTCCGTATCGAAACGTTCTCCGAGAGAAACATTCCTTAGCAGTGAAATTTCTAATGGATGCATGCTCTTTACATCAATATCCACGTTCATGAAGTTTCCTCTATCTCTATCGATTTTTTTTTACTTGAGGCAATTACAAAACCGTCGGAACCTCGTGGAAAATCGAGTTATGCGTCATTGAAAGACTTTTTGGGTTAACACCCGTATAAATAAACCGATATCGCTTACGATTCCAACCGTTTGGGCCGACCCTCTGTCCGCCAACTTTGTGACGACCGCCGGATTAATATCGACACAAACCGTCTTGACCCATGAGGGGAGCATATTCCCGGTACCGATCGAATGGAGCATGGTAGAGAGCATCAATACCATGCTCGCTTCTCTGATAATTTCAGCGTATCTGTTTTGGGCCCGGATGATATCCATCTCCGTTTCGGGAAGAGGCCCGTCGTCGCGGATGGAACCCGCCAAACAGTAGGGAATATTGTTTGAAACCGTTTCATACATGATTCCGCTCTTCAGCTCTCCCGCTTCAATCGCCTTTTCGAGGGAACCGTGATAGTTGATTCTGTTGATTGCCCGCATGTGGTTTCGATGCCCCTGGTTTTGCGTCTTTCCTGTTTTCAGTTCAATCCCTAAAGAGGTGCCGAAAAGCCGGTACTCGATGTCATGGACCGCTAACGCGTTACCGGAGAGAAGACCGTGGATGTACCCTTCCCTGAGCAGATCGGCGAATGCCTCCGATCCCCCCGTATGCACGACTACCGGCCCTACCACCGCGACTGTTTTTCCGCCCTCTTTTTTGATCCGGACCAGCTCTTTGGCAATCTCTCCTACGGTCACTTCAACCGATCGTTCGGAAGAGACGTTGTTCGACATAAAGCTGAAAATATCAGATTGTCGGGACCGTTGGGGCGGAAAGACCCTGACGCTTTCGGAGGAACAGACGATTTTCTCACCCGCTTTTACGTCCCGCTGTTTCTTACAGACAGGACCGTCAGCTTGAAGCGAGATCACGGCATCCATCCGCTGACCCGCGACTTCCCGCCACCTGCCGTTGTAGAAGACCTCCGTCCGGTGGTTTGTCGTAGAATAAAACTCTTCCGGCACGCAGCCGTCCTTCGGCGCCACCTCGTATTTTGTCTCTGTCTCGGCTTTTTCGTAACACCCGTGTTGGACCAGTTTTCCGGTTACGTTTTCGAGCTGTCGTTCCGTTTCACAGATGATGTCTATTTCGAGTTTTGAAACGTTTTCGTTGGTTTTCCCTATCGTAAAGTTTACTATTTCATAATCGGCTTTCTCTTCAACGATGAGATTGAGGATGCTTCTTAAAATTCCCGAATCGATGAGATGGCCTTCCGATATAAAACGTCTCTTCATATGCTGCTCCCGTTTCTATTCCTACCTGTTATCTCCACGATTGTAAAGCCCGCCGATATCCGGCACTATACTTACAGTCCGCCGGGGCCGCTTTTTTCGGTGGTAAAGGCGTTGAGCTGTCTTCGGACTTCTTCCGCTCCTTTTCCAATCTTATCGCTGACCTCATCAACGGAAGTGATGATTCGAGCGATACGTTCTATTTCATCCGAAATGGAAGTGAACCCCGACGCGGTTTGGTTGGAAACGGCGCCTACCGATTCCATGGAACTTTGTATTGTGTCCGCCCCTCGTCTAATCTCCGATGAACGATTCTTGATTTCTCCCGTTTCATCCTGGAGGGAGGTTATCGCTTCAAGTATTTGCTGCCCGCCTATTTTTAATTCGTTGGCCGCGCTATCGATTTCCTGAAAGGCTTGGTCTGTTGTTTCAATTTCTCGGTTGATCTCTTCAAACGAACGAAGTGTTTTTTCACTCGACTGTGCCGCTTGATGGATACGTTCGATAATGACCTTTAAATTGGAAGAGATGCTGCTCGATTGTTCGGCGGAGCTTTCGGCCAGCCGGCGGATTTCTTCGGCAACGACCGCGAAACCGTGACCGGCCTCTCCCGCGTGGGCAGCCTCGATTGCCGCGTTCATGGAAAGGAGGTTGGTTTGTGAGGCAATATTGGAGATGACCGAAATCAATTCGTTGATCTCATCGATGCTGTCGCGAATAAACTTTACCGCCTCGTAGGTTTCATCGACCTGTTCACCGCCTTCACGGCCTTTTTCGACCAGACTTCGGGTCATCTTCTGTCGTTCGTTGGTTATCTTTGCGACACTTTCGACCGACTGCGTCATCTCGGTTACGGCTGCCGACGACTGTTCGACCATCGCCGCCTGTTGCTGGATCCTTCCATCCAAATCATCAACACCGCTGCCGATCGTACGAGTGGACCCAACGGTTTCTTCGATGATTTTCTCGAGCTTAACAATCTCATTATGGGCATTTCCCACAGTGCTTCTAATCTCTCCTATCGATCTGCTCGCCTCTCGCGTTCCTGACAGCAGGTCGTCTTTGGTCTCTTCATTTTCTTGGGCGGTTTCCTGCATGTGGACCATGGTATCGTGAATATTTTGTATAAAAACCGAGATATCATTTACAAGCTCACCCAGCTCGTCTTTTCTTGTTACCCCGATTCCGGTAGTCAGATCGCCACCGGACAGCTTATGAAAGGAGGATTGAATATGATGGATCGGTTTGATGACGGCCCAATTGACCATCAAGAGAACTGTAACCACAAAAAGGGTGAGGGAGAACGCGGTAGCAATCAAAAGTGGCAAATAATCGCTGACGCGCGCGAAACGTTGGATATCGGTAAGCGTGATGAGGAACCAATCGATCCTCGGAAGGTACGTTGCTTCGACTAAATACTCGGTATCTTCAATCCGCTTAAAAAATCCGTGTGCCTCGTCCCCCGCCTTCAGCTTTCTCATTGTTTGAGCAAGTTCGGAATCCTCCCCGTTGAAATTGTAGTGGTCGAAAACGGTCCGCTCTTCCACAATGTCGAGATTTTTATGCGCTTTAACCAATCCCGAAGAATCGGTCATTAGTATAATGTTGGATTCCTGTTCGGCGGCGACGATATCACCGACAAACTTCGTGATATCGACACCGGTCCCGACGACCCCTAAAACATCGGCGCCGGATCCAACCCGCATGTTAACCCACAGCTTGGTCTCATCCAAATCGTCGTTGTAGTCTATGTTGAGGTTGAACTGCTTTTCGGCGTTAACCGTCATAAAATACCAGGAATCGTCAGGATTATCTTTCGAGAGGGTGCTGATGTATTCCTTGTTCAAATAGAAGTTTTTCGACTTGTCCACGGCAACAAAAACGACGGCTTCGTTTAAGTAACCGCCGTAGTTCACAATCTCCGCGAACGCGGCTTCTCGAATCTCCTCCTGATTTTCGTTCAAGAGCCAATGCCTAATGAGGGGCGATTCCGCGATTCTTTCCGCGGTGTTGATGTTTTGGTTGATCGTGTTTTCGATCTGTACTTTTATTAAATCGAGCTGCCGTTGGGCCGATTCCATACCCAACCGTTCGGTTATTCCTGAAATGGCGAACGATCCGATATAACCGAGAAGGACCAAAAACGCTAATAATATAATTCCAAGAAAAAGTGAAAATTTGGTGCGTAAATTTCCGCGCATAGACGTTCCTTAATCAAAGAAATGGGTGTATAACAGTGGGAAAAGTATATAAAATGATAGGAAAGGAGACAATAGGGTAGAAAGCATGGATAGAAAAAGCAAATCGAAAATTTCAGAGGTGACCCCCGCGGAAGCTGCTCCCGGGATTGAAAGACGCACGTTGGCCTACAACGCGGAAACGATGTTGTGTCATTTTACCATGAAAAAGGGGGGAAAAATCCCTCCGCACAGCCATCCGGCGGTGCAAACCGGGTATGTGATCAAAGGAAAGATCAAATTTTCTGTCGAAGGGGGGAAAGGCAGCGGCGGTTTTGTCGCCGAGGCCGGAACCGGCTATGTCTTCGATTCAGAGCAGAGCCATGGCGCGGAGGTGCTCGAAGACAGCGAGCTGATCGAATGTTTCGCCCCCATGCGCCCGGAGTATGCGTAGCAGAAGGGGCGGAGACATCAGGTGCTTCACATACAGTAAGGAAAAATAACTCGGAATGGCACCTGTTTCCAAAAGAATTTTCAGTAGAAACTGTGTTTTACCAACGATTTGTTCGAATAAAACTCATCTTCCGAAAAATCTCTCTTCTTGTGGACATAACTGAGCACGGATCGGAAACAAAGCTCATCACTACCAATAAAAGTGGGGCGTTTAAATTCAGCTCCGCTAAAATCGGTCCTGCTTGGGACATCACTTCCATCCTTTACAACAGATAAAGGGCAAAAATTTCTTTCTCACCGGCTAGATAAACCGGACTTCTTAATCTCATGACCATTACGGTCGGATATGCTCACTTCGTAACTCTTTTCATCGATGGTGATATCCTTTATTAAGCCACTTTTGGATGAGAGAAGTTTATACATATCCAATGTCTTCTCCTGCAGTGTGTGTATCCCCTTCCCTCAGGAGACGAAAGATTCGTTGCTCCGGTTCAACCATCTTAGAGTCGGATAGGTTCCCGTTCTTTTTCAATCTGTTCGCGAATATTGTCAAAGAACTTGCCGAAAAGACTGAAGGGTAATGCTTTCTCACAGAGAAGTCGAATCTCATTCTCCACCTGTCCAAGGCGGTTTGAGGTCTGAACTCTCCGCTTCTCTGCTTTCCGGACCACGATTGAATGCTGCCTGAAATCTCTTTTGTGCATCCTCAAACTGTAGCTTAAAAGCTTGTACGTCCTCCTGAACTTCATCTCGTTCACGTTTAAGGCGCCCAAGGCTGCTTCCAAAGAGGATTTTAGACGTACTTCCGAATGATCATCGGATGCTATCTCCTGTATTTTTCACCATCAAAGAAGAAAAACTGAGTAATACCGGGTGGAATGGTTGCTCGTATAAAATCCTGCCACATCTGCTGATTCTGTACTGAAACCCTTTTACCGTCACGGACTACCACCAGGCGTTCATGTAAATCGTTAGGCTTGGGGTCATCTACTACTCCGGCGTTCCCTTTCGCCAATTCTTTGCGGTTGATGGACCGATAGATTTCATCCTTCTTCCCGCCGTAAAGGCGGTCTTACCTGCACCGTTCATACCACCCACAAGGAAAATGAATTTCCGTGGGGAACTGGAAGGATTTATAGTTTTCAATAACTATACTGCGGAATTTCATGTTTCTTTCTCCTCATTAAAAGAGGATTTCACGACTTCTCGAGGTGCATCGTATATACCGGTTCGCCGCTCTTTCACTTCGAATTCCTGCTCGACTAACTGCTTTGCCATTTCCGCACTTACTTTTCCGGCGTCGGTCAGTAAATCCCTGTCATTTAGGGTTAAGAAGGAGTTCAACTTCTCTATCCAATCTTTCATGGTCATCGGATTTCTTTGTTTAG
>CAZJBZ010000014.1:7802-24126 GCA_964543975.1 uncultured Spirochaetales bacterium | reverse complement strand
AAAGATTGGAGGGTCTGATTGAAACATCCATGCCATGACAATTTGCATATACGTTGCCCCCGTTTCCTTTGCAATTTCTTCTAAGACGGTAAATCGTCTTCTGTTATTAGGCGTACGGTAATCGTACGTGCAGGTCCCCAACTCTTTTCCGGGCAGATACATTCCCGCTAAAAGCGGTTCCCAGCCGAACATGGTAAGAGTATATGTTTTGCAGTAATCTTGAAAATCATGGTTGCAATAGGGATGGTCCCATAAGCCCTGAGTGCCGTAAAAAGTCTGAAAGTAGGAGTGTTTCTGCTGTGTGCAGCAGAAAAAAGAGGTATTATTTTCCCGACAGTAGGTTCGTGCTTGTTCGAGCCGCCAGGAACGCCAATTGCTGGCGCCGATATGTTTAATCTTGCCTTGCCGCTGCAATGTATCGAAAGTTGTCATTATCTCTTCAACAGGAGTTGTTCTGTCGTCCGTATGGGCGTAGTAGAGATCGATCTGTTCAATACCCAGCCGCTGCAGACTTCTCTCGCACTCTCGTATCATATAATCCGTCTTAAGACAGGGCCCCTCCTCCAGCATTGTGCGATTGGTTACGTTGCCGACTTTACCGGTTATGACCATTGAGTCACGGTCGCCTCTGCTTTTAAGCCATTCACCTATTACTGTTTCGCTTTCCCCTCCGTTATCGTTTGGGTCATCAGAGAGCCAAAACGCATACATGTTTGCCGTATCGATAAAATTGCCGCCCTGTTCCTTATAGGTATCTAAAAGTGAAAATACTGTTTCTCTGTTTAACGCTGTACCGAATTTCATCCCGCCGATGGGAAAAATGCTTACCGTAACATCCGTATTTCCAAGTTTGATGTACCGCATTGGAGTCCTCCTTTCTCTTTTTGTTATTCGAAACGGACAACTCCGGCGTTATTTCGATCACGCGAAACCGCGCCGATATTACCGTTCGGTAGAGTAATCGTATCAAAAAGGCGGTCGGTCCTCAAGCTGCGGCACATGACGGGCATCGGGGCGTTATCAGCAATTTTAAAAGCAACCCATTCCCGGGCGGTGCTCCCTTGAAAAAATCGCTGATTTCTTAAACAATGGCGCAGAGACCCGAATTGTAAACGGCAAGTGCCTCAATCATAACGTAAACAAGGCATGGAGAGCTATGACGGAAAAAATAAAAATTGTAATGGGTGGAGAGGAGTTTCCCGCGGTACTGTATGATAATCCGGCGGGGAGACTGTTCAGTGAAGCGCTTCCGCTTACCGTGGCCCTGTCCGCGTGGGGCAATGAGTTTTACGGAGACTGCGAATTGGAACTCCATCTCGATGAAACGGCGAAAGAGATTATGGAGGTCGGTGAACTTGCCTTTTGGCCGCCCGGTAGTGCGTTCTGCCTCTTTTTCGGACCTACTCCGGCAAGCACGGATGAACGACCGGTGGCGGCGTCTGCGGTAGCGCCCTTAGGTAAACTGACGGGAAATATCGAGAAACTGTCCGGAATAAAGAGTGCTTTCGGAGGAAGGGTGGAAGCTGTCATAGAAAAAGTATGATGATCGGGCCCGGATAAACCCGATCAAACTCCGCGATTCTTTCGCGTGATCAATTTTAGAGAGGGAACATATGTTTCATTTACGGGAATATCAGTCTGAAAAAGACGCCGAAGCCGCTATTAGGATTTTCGAAGAGGCGGGATGGATTGAAAAAGCGAGAGGAGAAAAAAAGAACAAACCACTTAAAAGCTTTTTTGAGGCTTCCACCGCTTTTGTGGCGGAATTGAGGGATAGTGCCGAATGTTTTGTGGCAACAGCGCCGGGATTTTATCGGTACCTCGAGACCGATCTAGATTTTTGCGGTGTTATGGCCGTCCTTACCAGTAGGATTGCACGAAAACAGAATGTCGCCACCGAACTGACCGGTCTCTCTTTGGCTCGGGCCGCGGAGAAAGGGGCCGCGATTGCCGGTTTAGGAATATTTGAACAGGGGTTTTACAATAAGCTTGGATTCGGGAACGGACCGTATGAACATCATGTCTCCTTCAATCCGGCAAATCTGAAAGTCTCTTCAACCACGCGAATCCCTTTTCGATTAGGGGCCGACGACTATGAAACCATACACGCTTCTCGATTAAGCCGGCTTCGGAAACACGGGGCGATCAGCTTCATTCCGCCCGAAATTACGCACATAGAGCTTTTGGAAGAGAAAAACGGATTTGGGCTCGGTTTTTTTGATGAAGAGACCGAAGAGCTTACGGCCCATATCTGGATGAAGGCCGAAAAGGAACATGGACCTTATAGAGTCTATTGGACATCATATCGGTCCTATGGACAGTTTCTCGAACTGCTCTCATTACTGAAAAACCTTAGCGATCAGGTTTTTTCGATTGTCATGTGTGAACCGCCGGGGATCCAAATGCAGGACCTGATCAGCAAACCGTTCAAATACGAAGAAATTACTAAAGGGACCACGTACGAAAACGATATTCATACCGCGGCCTACTATCAATTAAGGATGCTCGACATCAATCGGTGCGTTGAAGCAACCGTCCTTCAGGGTGGACCGGTTTCTTTTAATCTTACGTTGACCGATCCCTTAGAGCGGGTGTTGGTCGGCCGGACCTCATGGCGGGGAGTCGCGGGCGACTATACGGTCCGTTTCGGAGAGAAATCGAATATCCACAGGGGGCATGAAGCGGGGCTTCCTCTTTTAAAGGCGTCGGTCGGCGCTTTTACCCGGATGTGGCTTGGTATCCGGCCTGCCGGAACACTGGCAGTTACGGACAATCTGAAGGCGCCGCGGGAGTTGTTGGATTCTCTGGATTCCGTGCTTCATCTCCCGTCGCCTAAGGCCGATTGGGATTTTTGATTGAGGCACTGTTAATGGTCCTCTACACTCCTTTTTTCGGTATAGGAGGAACGGACCCATAGGTCTAGGGTTTGCTGCGGATTCCGTACCACTTCGATCGGAAGTTTGAAATTTCTTCGTCCCGTGGTATTTGCGATAAGATTAAGTCCGTATTCATAGTCCTTCAAGATGTCGGCACAGAGGGCCGACATGTCTTGATTTTCCTGTTTGCTTTTTTCATAGAGGAGTTCTTGAGCCGGCTCTTCAAAACGAATCGAAATGCCTGTTTTGTTTTGAAACTGCTTTTCGTAATTGGATATTAGTTCCTTCGAGTACGCCTTTTCATTGTATTGAGAGTTGTTGATTAGTTCACTCTGCTCCTTCTCATAGTTTTCTACAAGTTTTTTTGAAACAACGAAGTGTTTGATATCGGTCGACGGTAATTCGAACTTGAGGTCCCGCAATGTTTTTTCGCAGATCGTCGCCAAACCCCGTGCCCCGGTTTTCTCTTCAAACGCTCTTTCGGCGATCGCGTGCATTCCTTCCTCGGAGAAAACCGCTTCAATACCGTAGGCCTTAAATGCCTGGACATACTGTTTTATGAGCGATCCTTCCGAATTTTTGAGGATGTCGAACAGATGGTCCTTAGTCAGCTCATGGCACACTCCGTGGACGGGAAGCCTTCCGATGAACTCCGGTTCAAATCCGTACTCCACAAAATCGGATGAACGGACCGATTCCAAGTAACACGCGGTCTCGTTGTGACTGGCAACGTCGACCCCGAAACCGATACCCCGTTTCCCAATCCGCTTTTTTACAATTTCATCGAGCCCATTGAAAGCTCCGCTTACAATAAACAGTATGTTCTTGGTGCTGATTGTTTTATGTTCGACCTTCCCCTTTTTTTGGAAATCCATCATGGCTTGAAACTGGGAAGAGATGTCCATCGGGGAACGAAGCGGTACTTCGGTCTCCTCCATTAGTTTGAGAAGGTTCATCTGTACGCCGCGGCCGCTTACGTCCCTGCCCATCGAGTTTTTTGGAGATGCAATCTTATCGATTTCATCGACGTATATAATACCCTGTTCGGCGAGTTCCACGTCATCGTCCGCTTTCCGGACCAATTCCCGGACCAGGTCCTCAACATCACCGCCGACATATCCTGTTTCACTGAACTTTGTAGCATCCGCCTTGACGAACGGAACACCGATCAGTTTAGCGATGTTTTTAACCAGATACGTTTTACCGACACCGGTGGGTCCCATCAGGACCACATTTTGTTTTGTGTACTCCTGCTCATCGGAGTTTTTTTCCGCCGCGTGGACCACGTGGTTATAATGATCGCAGACCGAGATGGAAAGCACTTTTTTCGCTTCATCTTGGCCGATCACATAACGGTCCAGATACGCTTTAATGTCTTTCGGTTTCATCGAGAAAGAAAGATCGACCTTCCGTTTTTCTTCCGAAACAGTATCCTGACCGCTTTCTTCGGTCATCGGTTGGGCCGAAACGGACACTTTCGAATCCTGTCCATACTTATCTTTTATAAAACTCTCAATTTCGGAGAGAATTTCCCTGGGATTATTGTATTGTTTACTGTTTTTAGTCATAGTAATAAGGTAACAATAAACGGAGCATATGAAAACAGGTAGATTGTTTGAATTGGTCGAAGCTTTAAAATTTGTTATTCCCGCGCTTCTCACTCTCGTTCTCTTTATCGTGCTCTTATTCGGATTTCTCCTTCCTCGGACCAAAGATCTTTACATTGCCAGGGAAAGGCACTTTATGGAACAGACGGTAAATAGTGCCGTGACAATTCTTCAAAGTTATCACGATATGGTCCAAAACAGTGTGCTCGCCGAAGAGTCGGCGCGCCGACAGGCAGTTACAATTCTTCGCCGGCTGAGGCACGGAAAAAATATGCGAAACTACTTCTGGATTGTTGACAAAACACTGCGAGTCGTCATGCACCCCTATCGAACGGAGCTGGAGGGGGAGGATGTGTCGATGTATCAGGACCCTCAAGGTGTATTTGTTTTTCGGGAGATGGCCGATGTGGTAGAAGAGGGTGGTCAAGGGTATGTCTCCTATCTATGGCAGTATCAAGATGAAAGAGAAACGATAGAACCAAAATTATCTTATGTAAAGGAGTTTCAACCGTGGGGGTGGATTGTCGGCAGCGGAATGTATGTGGAAGTCGCCGACAGAGAGATTTCCCGATTGACTCGATCGATGACCGTTGTCTCTTTAGTCGGTTTTGTTCTGATTTTCCTCTTTTCGCTCTATCTGGTTCGAAGCGGTATTGTCGCAAAGAGACGGCAGTATGAAATGATGGAAAAACTGTTCGAAACGGAGAATGAATATAAAGAAGTTGTAGAGTTTATGAATGAAGGTCTTGCCGTCGAAAACGCGAAACGGATACTCACCTATGTCAACAGGCGTTTCTGTGAAATGTTAGGGTATTCGAAAGAGGAACTTATCGGGAATAAAGCAGAACTATTTTTAAATAAAGAAAATAGAGAAATCCATGATCGTCAGCTTTATCTTCGGAGGAAGGGTGAAAAAAGCACCTACGAATTGGCATGGCGAAAGAAGGACGGGGACCCGCTTTATACAATTGTTTCACCCCAACCTATTTTTTCGCGGAAAGGAGATTTTCGCGGAAGTTTTGCCGCGGTGACCGATATCACGAAGCGAAAAGTGATGGAAGAGGAGCTGAACCGGTCCCTGCAGGAGAAGAACGCGCTGCTCAAAGAGGTCCATCATAGGGTCAAAAACAATTTACAGCTTATTGTCAGTCTCTTAAGTCTTCAAAAAACCTATACGGATGAGGCTTCTCTCCTGGAGCTGATAACCGATTCTCAAAAACGTATTCAAACGATGGCCCATGTTCATGAGACTCTCTATCAATCTGAGCATTTTGATCGCATCGATCTCTCACTCTTAGTCCGTTCCGTCATTCAAGACGCGGCCGATTTGGTTCTCGGAAGGGAACGGCACATCGACTTTCTCTTGGATATTGAGGATGTTTTTCTGGAAGTGCATTACGCCATCCCCTGTGGTTTAATCGTGAATGAATTGGTTACAAACGCAGTCAAATATGCCTTTCCCACATCAAATAGTGAGAATAAGATTATCGTCCGACTTGAACAACGGAAGCAAACGTTAATGCTCGAGGTTATTGACAATGGAATCGGGCTTCCCGAGGAGGTCTTATCGGATAGGAGTCGACATTTAGGATTGCAGCTGGTCGAAATATTGGCCCAACAGTTAGGGGGGACAGTATCGATAGACGGAAGCGGCGGAGGTTCTCATTTTAAAATTGAGTTTAACCTGTCGTAAGGCGGTTGTTGGAGACTATCGGGTGGTGCCGCGGAAAGAGGCGCCGACCGGATTCGAACCGGTGCATAAAGGTTTTGCAGACCTCTCCCTTACCACTTGGGTACGGCGCCGTAATTCAATGCGAGATGAGTGCCACACAGCCCTATTTTGAAAGAAACTCGGATACCAATATACCAAAAACCTAGGGTGCTGTCCACCCTTCATACTCCTTTACCACTTGATTCCGAATATGAAGACAATCCGATAGAGGTCGATGTAGTCGTCGGTGTAGTCCCTGTATTCAAAGTAGCGATTACCGATTGTTTCATCGGAATAATCCTTCTCCCGCTCAAACTGAATCAGTGTGGCGAGGGACAAGCTTTCGGAGAGAGCAAAATTTGCCAAAGGACCGAATTTCATGTTCACAAAATCGGACCCCCAGCCTCCGGCCGCGGCCATCGGCGACTTTCGAGATACCGCCCCAATGTACTGTTCGGTTTCCAAGAGAAACCCCACCGTATCGAGAGCTATCGGCATCTGATACCCTACGAAATAACTCCCTTCCAGTTTCCATCCGTTGAAGTTTTCGCCGCTGTCCGCTTCCCACTGCCAGGCTTGGTCTTCATCGGCCGCCGTAAAAGCCGTCCAATGAATCGAGGGAGCGAGCTGTGTAACGACGTGGTGCCACTCTCCCGGCCAGAGGGCCGCGAGATCGAATTGGAAGGTAGCGGATAGCCAAATATCGAAAACGGCACCGGGAAGCGGCTCCGTTAACGGGCCCGTATACTCTTTTCCGGGAAGATTGAGCCCCAAACCGTTGAACAGCCCGAAAAAGTTCCATCCGGTCCCCGCCTCGCCCCCTAAGGCCACAGAGAGAAAGGCGATCGGCGTCAATTTCAGCTGGGTGACCGCCTTCATATGGACCGGAGACAGTTCGCCGCCTAGTTTTATTGCAAGGTTATTGCCTTGAAAAAAGGGTCCCTTGCCGGCAAGAAACGGAACGGTTATCGTATGAGCATAGGTTGCTTTTGCTTCCACCGATCCCCATGTTGTGCCGAGCTCACGTCCGGGGTCGTCGGCTCTGTTCGGGGTTTCGCTGTTCGGAACGACGGAGTAGGATATCGGTGCAAATCCTCCGACCGTACCGTAACCATCCTGATCACCGAAATAGTAGACACCATAGATTTGAATATCATCATCGTGAGTTATTGTCCGCCCTTCCCCAAAGAGCGGTGCTGAAAAACAGAGAAGAATAAAAACAAATGTCAAACAGTGGAGAGACCGGCGGCCGTGTTTCATGGTATGCTCCTAAAATAGATATTACCTCTTCGGGTTTTTAAACAAAACACCGGTATTCGGGCACTTCTATTGTTTAAATCTATAGTGATTTTTCCGGATTTTTTCAATACGCGGTAGTGCCGATTGCGGGGAGAGTTCTCAGACAAAGTGGAAGGTTTCGTCGTGGCTAAAAAGAAACAACCGGTTGCACTTCTTATCTATCCTCCGGTGTATGATTTCGCCTTGTATGACCTCTACCTAAAGCCTTTGGGTTTGTTACGGATTGCTCGCTGGCTGCAGGCTGGAGGGTGGTCGGTACGAGTCGTCAACGCACTCGACTATCACGATCCGCGGACCGCTTCTCTGCTTGGGATGCCGAAACGGAAAGCGGACGGAACCGGCAAGTTTTTTCGAAGGCCGATTCCCTGTCCGGAGCATCTGTTTCCTCTTAGGAGACGATTTTCTCGGTACGGTGTTGCTCGTGAAGCGCTCGAAGAGCGTATCGGGACAGACTGCTCCACCGTTCCGGATATCGCTTTAATCTCTTCCGGTATGACCTACTGGTATTTAGGAGTGGAAGAAGTGGTAGATTCCCTCAGGCGTAGGTATCCCCGGGTCCCGATAGTGGTTGGGGGGATTTACGCCTCTCTTCTGCCCGATCACTGCATGAAGAAGATCGGACCCGATTATGTGGTAGAGGGAGAGGGCAAAGAGGAACTGAGCGGAATATTCGTGCGGCATAATCTTCCTGTCCCGGAGCAGGAATTGGGACAGGTGCCGCTTATCGAAAAACCTCTCTGGAGAGACGCGGGAGTGCTTCGACTCAATGACGGGTGCCCCTTTCATTGTACCTACTGTGCTTCTCATCTCCTCACACCGCGTTTCCGATCGGGTGATCCGATGGCTGCTCTTGCTTTGCTTCGCTCTTTTCTACAGATCGGAATAAAGAACATCGCCTTCTATGACGACGCGCTCTTGGTATCAAAAGAGGCAAGTTTCCTTCCGTTTCTCAGAGGTGTTGTGGCCGAGGACCTCGATGTTCGCTTTTATCTTCCTAATGCCGTTCATCTCCGGTATATTGACTATGAGACGGCTGACCTCATGCGTCGTGCCGGGTTTCAAGAGGTGCGCATCGGGCTTGAAAGTTCAGGCAGTCGTTTCCATGAGCACTACGACCGAAAAGTTGATGTGGATACCTTTTCCGAGCAGGTCAAGGTGCTTGCCAATGCCGGTTTCCCGACCCAACTGATTTCCGTGTATGTTCTCGCGGGTCTTCCCCGTCAAGAGGCCCGAGAAGTTGAAGAGTCGGTCCGGTTTGCCCGTACATGCGGTGTTAAGGTGGCGATAGCGGAGTATTCGCCGGTACCCGGTACGCGGTTATGGCGAGAAAGTGTTGAACACAGCCGTTATCCGTTGGAAGAAGAACCGATCTACCACAACAACATTTTTTTCCCGATGGAGTGGGAACAGTTTACCCGGGAAGATTTGGAGCGGTTGAAACAGCTTGCCCGTAGACAAAAGCAAGAATAAGGAGTGCGCGGCACGAGGGCCGGGGGAGCAAAGTCGTATTGCAGCGCAACAGTCCGCTTATATAATTTCCAGATAGTCCCTGTCCGGCAGGCGCGGGAAGGATGCCGTCGGAAGGGTTTGGTACCAGAAGACCGTTGAGGCAATATCATCCTGGAGAAGAAGATACCGGCGTCCCTCTCTCCAGCCCAGCGCTTGGATGGTTACTCCGAGCTTCTCTGTAAAGCGGACCGGGTCCATGATGTGCCAGCGATACATGCCGAACCGCTGCTGAGATCGGTAATTACCGTCGGGCCGAATAACGTGAGGCAGACCGGCATAAAGCGTTGTAAACGGTCGATAGCCGCCGTTCTCCTCCCCCACATCAAAGTTGTATGAACCGCAGAAATAGTCTTCCGTGCCTGTACCGCAGATAGTGGGAAACTGGGAGTCATCATCGATGTAAAACTTTATCTCTCCTTCGCCCCACCAACCGGAGTTATTGACCCCCCAAGCAAGGTAAGTCCCCACAAACTGTCCCTCGCCCGTGATCCCGTCCAGCAGTGTATGGACAGTACCGTAGGGGAGGGGATTATTCCGTCGAAACTGGGCGTGGAAATAGGCGCACTCCTCGGGTACGTCTGTCAGTGTGTAGTCAATTTGGTAGTAGAGGATTGAATCTTCGTCGCTTCTGTTGGTCACGGTCACACGGGCATGCTTTCGAAAGGGCATTTCCCAGTAACAGTTGAATGCACTGCCGGGATTAACACAGACCGCAAGGCTTGAAATATGCGCGTATTCCTGCCATCCGCAGCCGAAAAAATCTCCTACCGGGACCTCGACTGAAGGCTGTTCCTGGTTGTCCCAGTAAATCCGAAGGATATGGTGACGCCACGTCCCGGTTTGGGTAAGCCATATGTGTTGCAGTGCGCCCATGCCGTCGATGTCGGCGAGGGTAAAGGTTTCTCCTGCCCGTATCGCCACCGAAGGGCTTATCTTCCAGCCTCTGCCTAAATCCCGTGCACACTCTTTTCCGGTCCCTTCGGTCGCCATTCCCCCTTTCCCCGGTTCTCCGGTAAAGTTTTCAGGACTTATCGAGCGGCTTTTCGCCCCTGAGATTCGTGAGAGATTACCAAGGTCCATTCCCAATCCGTTGAACGCCATCTCAATACCACCGCTCATTATCATCTACATAGGTAAAAATTTCATCAGGTCCAAAGAATAGATTGATTTCCCGTCGGGCACTTTCAGTGGAGTCCGACGCGTGAAGGATATTCCTTCTTGTAATAACCGCGTAGTCGCCTCGGATCGTCCCCGGGGTGGCTTCATCCGGATTGGTGGCGCCGGCTATCCGGCGGAGTACCGCTATGGCGTTTTCCCGTTCTAAAACCATCGCGATAGACAGGTCGGAGGTCATGTACTCCACTAATGGTTCATAAAAAGGCTTCCCTTTGTGCTCACCATAGTGCTGTTCGGCACGTTCGGGAGTTATTCGAAGCATTTTCATCGCTATTATGTTAAATCCCTTTTTCTCTATACGACTCATAACTTCTCCGAAGAGTCTCCGCTGCAAAACTCCCGGTTTGATCATCATGAAGGTGCGCTCTTTCGCCATAGTATACTCCTTTTTTAGAACGACGATTTTTCTAACAACTTTCGTCCTTTATAAAGTAAAAAAGTGGATAATGCAAGAAATTTTTAGGTAGTGGTAATGACCTCCACGTTGTTAGGCGTGTCGATGGATTCAATTGAGGCACTTGCAAAAAGCGCCATTTTGAAAGAGGTTCGATTGTGGTTTTTTTAAATTCTCCGTACAATGGAAAACATGAAACGATTTCCCCTCGTTATGGCTGTGATGCTTCTTTTTTCTCTTTCCCTTTGGAGCGAGGAAGAGACCATCGGATCGAAGTGCACGGAGTTAATCCCCGGCGTTTATTATACCCAAACAATGAAAATTTCGGAACAGAAGACCGATTTTATCACTAACCGCATTGATGTTCCTGAAAACGTCCTGGGAGTGTGGTTTGCGATCAGTAACGCGCCGATCGATCTCGACCTCTATGTTAAGCATGGCGAAGAAATCCATGATTATGACGATGTCGACGGAGTCGGGACCTCTGCTGATTTTAATGAAAAAATATTCTTGTCTCGTTTTTCCGATACACCTCTAAAAACCGGCATTCACTATATCGATGTAGCGTATCAACGTAAAGACATCCCAATAATTGACGGTAAGAGGGTCTCCTCCGTTCCTTTTACTCTGAAAGTGGAATTTGTAAAGGATGAGGTTGCGCGGGTGCTGCGGCCGGGGGAACCGGTTGAGGCGAAGCTTCTGCCGGAAGAAGGGATGCTGAAAACATTTACCATTCAGGTCCCGCCGAATACGCCGGCTCTACGAATTGATCTCTATAACACGGTTAACGATCTTGATCTCATGGTTAAACTGAACAAATTCGCCCATTCGTGGGAAGATGCCGATTATAAAGCCGAATCTTTTCTGTCTCGCGAACATATCGTTCTCCCCGATCGTAACGGGCAAGGCCTTCTCAATTTCGGTACCTACTTTATCACCGTTATCGATCAGTTATCAAACAACGGACCTGCCCGTTTTTCCCTTATCGCCGATTTCTCTTCCAGTCCCCCCCCATTTCTGATGGAGATTCCGGATGTACCGAAAGGAGAAACACCTCTTGATACCGTCCTAGGAGCAACCGTGGAAATCTCAGGTAAGGGGGGTACAGGCTCAGGATGTCTTGTTACTCCCGATGGGCTGCTTCTAACGAATTGGCACGTAATTCGGGACAACTCCGACCTGCCGTCGAAAGATTTGGCCGTTGCCTGTACGCTATCACCGAACCTTCCACCGACGGAGCTGTTTAGAGCGGAGGTCATCCGTTACGATCGTGAGAGGGATTTGGCCCTTCTGCGGATTACCGGCGGGTTTTATCAACAAACGCTTCCCGAAAAGTATAGCTTTCCTTACTTCCCCTTAGGAGATCCGGAGGCGGTAAAAATTGGTGATGAGCTTCGACTCATCGGTTTTCCCGGGATCGGCGGTTCGGGGTCCCGTGCTTCGGTTACATTGACTCGCGGTATCGTCAGTGGTTTTGAAGAAACAAATTTCGGAAGGGTAATTAAAACGGACGGTCAGATGACCCAAGGCAACTCGGGCGGAGCGGCAGTAAACAGTGCATTTGAATTAATCGGTCTTCCCACTACTATCATTGAGAAAAATGCCGGTCAGATCGGTTTTATCCATCCGTTGTCCCTCATCCCGCCGGCATGGCTTTCCCTCATACATGAAAGACGGTAGTCACTCGCTTATTTGCTCCGGTCGAACATCTGACGCAGTTGGTCCTTGCCCTGGTCCAAAGCCTCCTGATATTGCGAGGAAAGTTGTCCTAAATGCTGTTTGAGGTAATTTGCAAATTCCGGGTCCTGTTCCGGGTCCAGTTTTACTTCAGTACCGAGCCGCTGCGACAACTCCTGCTCTTTCCGGCGCAGTTTATCCGAAAATTGGGATTCCAGGCTTTCGCGGACCTGTTTCTTGTTCTCGGTATATTGCTGAAAGAATTGCCGTATTTGATTGAAGATGGACGATACAAACCGACGATCGGGAAGAATTTCGGTCATCCCTTTTTCAACTGTCTTTAGCTGCTTCTCGTCGAATTGGTCCAATGGCAGCACCACATTGTTTATGAGTGTTTCAAAGACACCTTCTTTTATCCACCTCTTTTGTTGGCCGGAATACTGTTTTAGTTGTTTGGTGAGGTCATGGTCCTTTTCGTCGGGATCATTGAGAAATTTTGACGCGATTCTTTGACCGGTTTCTTTATATTTATGCGCCTCGACCAACGTTTTATCGCCCTTGACATTTTCCATCCTTTCCATCGCTATTTCGTATGCAGATTTAATCTCACCCATAGATATACTCCGTCATTTTTTCCTTAAATTTATTTTTCTTTTACGCATCCATCAACCCTTACACCACCCCCGGCGGGCAGCAACTGGATGGGAAAACCCCTTCTTCAGTAATAATTCCGTTTATCGAACAGTCATGTTCAACCGTGGGCACCCATTCCACAAGCTGAAAATGAAAACAGACGGCAAATGTTACTATGCCTTGATGATATCGATCCAGATATTTATCGTAAAACCCGCCGCCGCGGCCTAAACGCCCCCCCTCTTGATCGAACCCTAACCCGGGAGTAACCATGAGTACCTCACGTTGGGAATAGCCGGTAGGATCGAATATCGGATAGGAGGCGGGCGGCTCCTTCATGCCGTATGAATGTATGTCCCAGGGGATGTCCCATCGAGGAATGATGTGGAAATCCATTTCCCCGTTTCTCAATCTGGGAAGGGCAACCGTTTTACCCCCCTGCAACCCGTTTTTTATGATCGGATCGGTAACAACTTCTTCAGCCATTGAAACGAAGCAGAGCACTGTGGTGACCGATTGCCAAAAAGAGGTGGAAAAAAGATGCTCGGCAATCCGTAAACTTTTCTCATTAATCGCCTCATGGGTCATACTGTTGAGTTGTGTAATGATCTTTTTCCGGAGTGCTTTTTTTTCATTGTGCATTGACGGTAGTTGCCTCCAGGGATAAAAGGTACTTCCCTTACAACATATTGTCAAACCGAATAATGTGCGGCCGGCCTGGGAGTTATTGATCGAAGGTCCCCCGTTCCACGACGAATTTCATGATATAGGTCAAAGAGGCATCATCAATTTCTAAGGCGTAATCGGAAACCGTCTCTTTTATATACTCCCAATCCTCATTCGTCAGAAAATCGTCACCGGCCTCATATTCATAATTAAACAGTTCGATAATGCTTTTCAATTTTGAAGAAAACTCATTAAAACCGATTTTTTTATTCCGGTGATTGAGAAATTGATCGTAGAAATATTCAAACATGTCGTAACGAAGTTCGTTCGGCAGCTCGTCTAAATGAGAGAAGAAAGAACCACGTACTCGTTCTACTAAACGTTCATCATCAAGGGCAAGATTCTGTTTTTCTATTTTTAACACCTGACTGGAGAATCGGTCGGATGGATTCATCGTGAAAACCTCCCTATAGAGAAATTATATCATGTTCGATAGCGTCTTTCCGGAATACTGGAAGGAGTTTTGTTACTTTTTACAAAATCTTCAGATTGGTAGAGGGCACAGTAGCAGTGGCCGAATTCATCGATATCCGGTTGTGCGTAATCACATGGACATACGATGTCCCTGTCAGCCTGCCTGCTGCCCTCCGACTCTCGACATGGGCAGAGATAGTACCCGTAACGGTCTCTGTTTTTATGGAGTCCTTCCACTAACGAACGGAGAAACCGTTCATCCGGGGTGAGTTTCCACCCTTTGTAGTCGGCGGTCTTTCGTACAAATGTATATTCGGTCTCTACCTCCTCTTTTCTCATCCCGTCCATCGGCGCCGCGGAATTCTTCCCTTCCGGTCCGGTAGTGAGAAGACGGTTCCAATCTTCCTCGTTAAAACCGACGTGGGCCTTTTGTCGATCTAAAATGAGGAAAGGGAAGGCGATTCTCTCTTTAAAAGTTGAACGCAGATCCTCCCGCAGGGTATCTTTCGCCTCCCGTTCCAAATCGTCAAAATAGACATATTTAAACGCAATATTGTTTTCACGGAGATAACGAAGTGCCTTTTTGCAGAATCCGCATGTCGAAAGGGCTATTACAATAACCTCTTCCCCTGCATCTCTCCCCCTTTCTTCGGTAAAATCGATTGAATCAAGATTGGTCATGGTACAGCTCCGCATAAAAATCACCATTTTATCAGAATTGAAAGTGCCTCAATTACCTCAGGTTTCAAAGACCCTTCTCCGGATTGACGGAGAGGACGGGAAAAGTGAAGCGTTCTTTTGTTGTATTTAACACAGGATGCCGACGGTGGGAGTCGAACCCACACGGGCAAAAGCCCACCAGATTTTGAGTCTAGCACGTCTACCAGTTCCATCACGTCGGCCGGCTAATTGAATTCTGAAAATATCCCTTCCTTTCGCTTTTGTCAACATCAATCAATTTTGTTTGACAGAAAAACGGGTCTCCTGTAGACTGAAATTAATAAAAAAGAGAATCATTATCATTAAGGAGTATAGTATGGCTAAAAAAAATTGTTACACCAACGTGAAGGTCATGGACGGCTGCCTTATATCATGGCCGTTTCCCAGAGAAAAGTGAATAAAATCGGCCGACGGAGAATGCACTTCGTCGACCGATGAGACCCCTTGCATTTTACCGTCTTCTTTTATATAACGAGTATGATCACTACTGAAAAAAGGGGCGGAGATGAAAAGTACCGGAGAGTTATCTGTTATCGGTGATTTTACCATGAAAGAAGGCGTTGTAAATATGAATCCCAACGACGGGTTTGATTTGGGATTGATGAACACCAGTTATCCGGTATATCTCTATCTTGGGATAACGGTAGAGGAGCTCCATGCCGGTAACAAAGACCGAATTCAGGGGACCGTCAACCTGAAAAATGAATGCAGACCGGGGACCATAGAGATCAACTTAAAAAGTTGGGAAAAGATCGGTAAACCGAAAAAGGTCCGGCTTCATTATGACGACGCCACACTTCTTGTTTCGAAAAGCCGGCCGCAGTAAAACCTGTTTAGCTGCAGATGATGAGAACTCTTCAAAACCTCTATAAGAATTGCCGTCTCTGTGCTCATTCATGCGGTGTTAATCGGTTAAGCGGTGAGTTCGGCTACTGCGGAGAGCTCTCGCGGCTAAAGATAGCGTGCGCCGGCCTCCATTGCGGAGAAGAACCTCCGCTGACCGGAGAAAAAGGATCAGGGACCATCTTCTTTTCGGGCTGCACTCTTCAATGCCCCTATTGCCAGAACTACCAAATCAGCCGTGAGGGATTGGGCTCATACTGTTCGGAGGCGGATTTTGTAAAAATCTGCCTCCGGCTGCAGCAGGTGGGAGCGGTCAACATCAATGTGGTTACCGGAACACACTTCGCGCCTACTCTTCGAGAGGCAGTTTTAACAGCGAAACGAGAAGGTTTGACCGTCCCTGTTGTTTTAAATTGTTCAGGTTTTGAAACGGTTGAGACGCTGGAATTACTCGAAGGCTGTATCGATATCTATCTCCCCGATTGTAAGACTGTTGATGCTCTAAACGGTGAACGGCTCGGTGTGCACCCGGCTTATCCCGACATCGTTGTGAAGGCCGTCGATTACATGACAGCTCGAAATCCCTATGTAATGGAGAACGATACGCTTCGCGGCGGGGTCATTGCACGACATTTGGTTGTTCCCGGACTTCTCGAGAATACGAAAAGAGTGATTGAACTGTTTTCCGAGCGTTGGAAAGAGGCCGCAATGCTTTCTCTGCTCACTCAATTTGAACCTC
>CAZJBZ010000014.1:0-7792 GCA_964543975.1 uncultured Spirochaetales bacterium | reverse complement strand
AGAGTGGCACGGGAAACAAGCAATCCCGTTTCGGCGGCTTTCGAATCGGGAATACGAACAACTGATAGCTCTCCTCGACAGTACGGATATTGATGACGGATTCATCCAGGAGCCGGGTGCGGATGAAGGCTGGCTGCCCGATTTCACGGCCCAAGCCATGTTTTCTTCTTCTCAGTACACGCCGATATGGGACTGGATAAACGGTTGGAGACGGCACCGATGATTGAACAAGGCCCGCTATTCTTACATAAGCCTATTCGGGTCCAATGGTTGTCCCGTGAAAATCGCCGTCATTAAGGACCTTTTCAAGATTTGTTAATTCTTTCCCGTCGGCAACGATTACCCTTAAATTAATTCGGGAGGCATGTTTTGCGGCAATCGGATCGAAAGGAAGGTTTTTCCCCGGCGTCCATTCATTCCCGACTATCCGTCGAAAATCGGTCCAATTGATCCGTTCTATCGGTTTTGCACTACGGTTTATTTTCGGATCATCGGTGTAGACTTGAGTTATATTGGAAAGATTTACTACGGTATCGGCGTTAAACCGTTCCGCTAACACCACCGCGTCATAATCGGTAGAAAACCCCGGTTTCCAGCCGGCCGCGATAAGGACCCGTTCCTTAAACTCGAATGGCTCGTAAGGGTCGATAATGACCTCGGGGTGGCAGATAGCTTGAAAGAGGGCTTTCAAAAGTTGCGCGTTCAGTCTGGTGGCGGCAATGCCGATTTTGTCCATCTCATCCGAATCCGGCTGTTGTGTAAGCGATTGATAGACCTGTTGGTACGTACGCGCGGGTCCGCCGCCCCCGACGACGATGACTAATCGCACTTTCGGATTGTCCTTTAAATAGCGGTTAAGGGTCTCCAGCAAACCGGTGAGAAACGGAATATCAAACCCCTCGGGAGGGGAGACAATGGAACCGCCTAGGGAGAGTACTTTTGTGGTGGACATAATGCTACTATAGGGCCTTCTCCGCTTTGGATCAAGGGAGAGAGACAATCATCGATTGATTTCTCTCACTATTATGACTACACTATAAGAAAGAGGGACCTCTTAGCAGCCGGAGAGGGAATTCTATTATGTCCTATGATATTACTAATATTTTGCGTGATTGGAAATACGATCCCGATAATTCCATCCGGGTGATAAAGGCGGAAGACGGCAGAGAAGTAATGCAGGTCCGTCAGCCTTTGGGTATTGAACAGTATGAGCTGAGCGGGAGACCTGATGGAAAGCATCCGTTCGGGAGAGAGACGGTTTTAGAAGAGCTTACGAGAAGGAAAGAAGCGTTTGAACTGGAACACGGCTCGGATGGAGAAACGTACACGATGAGCAAAGATGAAGTGCTCATGCTCCAGAATGAAGGGGCTCTCTTTTATTATCGCTATTTGCATCTATTCCAAATTGCCGATTATGAAAGAACAATAAACGATACCCGGCACAATCTAGCTTTGTGTGATTTTATCGAACTACATACGGAAGATAAGGAGACGGCGCACGACACTCTGCAGTATAAACCGTATATCCTGCGTATGAACGCCATATCGCGGGCAATGGTCTCGCTCAAGAACAATCAGAAGAGGGAAGCCCAAAAGACGTTGGAAGAGGCAATAAAAAAGATCAAAGAGATGGAGGAAGTCGATACTCCGGCCTTCCAATTCGAAAAAATACGCTCCCTCAATTACCTGCGTGTCGCACTTAAACAAGTTTTGGAAAAACAGCTCGATCCCGCGGCAAAATTACGACAGGAACTGAACGAGGCGATCGAGGCGGAAGAGTATGAGCGGGCCGCCCGGATTCGGGACCGGCTGCGGGAGTTTTCCGATGAGTAGGGCCGCGTTTTTCGACCACCGGTTTCCAAAAGACCCATTTCCCCGACTTCTTGAAACATTATAAATCGCTCCGTATACTTTGTATCTATGCTGCCGTTTCTAACGAGAAAAAACCATTACAAGGATGATCTAATATTTGAACATTGGAAGACCCGTTTTTCTCTCGTGGGGAAGTCGCTGTCGGCGCTTTTTCCGAATTGGAAACGCAATTCATTTCGCTTCGATGAGGAGAACGCGGAAAATTATTGTGCAAACGTTGAACACGGGGCACTGCGGCTCCGTGTAAAGCGCTCGAATCTCTTCGCGTGGATACACGATCCGTGGTATCGATACGATGATTTTGTTTTAGAAGCCGAAGTGTCCTTCGGTGAGCGGAATAAATATTCGTCACTCGGGTTTCTTATAAAATACGCGGGGGATGATAATTATTTTTATTTTCTCGTCTCTAACAGAGGGTATTTTCGCTTTGATGTTGTCTTTAACGGCAATCCCCTGAGAATTATTCCCTGGACCGAGTGTACCGTACCGCAAGAGGAACGGTTTTCCATTCGAATAATATCTCATAGTAATAATTACTCTTTTTTTATTAATAATGAATGGGTAGGGGAGGTTGAAAACGAATCGATCTCAAGCGGAGGTATCAGTTTTGCCGGACAGAATTACGGCGAAGCTGACGATGCCGTGTTTTACCTCCATTCGATGGAAATAGAATCCAGGCCGTATGAGGTGGAAAAACAGTATTATCGATGGACTTCGTTAATACCCGCCGATCCGGAGAAGAGGATCAATCTCGCCGTATCCTTTTACCATCAGCGGCAGTATTCTCCCGCGCTCGTGCAACTGAGAAAAGCGGCAAAGGAGAGAAAACTGAACGAAAGAGAACTCTTGATGGCCGGAATCAGTCTTATGAATCTGGAACTTTACAAGGAAGCGTTGGAGTGTATTGAAAAGGTCCTGACCATAGAACCTGGAAATGATGAAGCGTTTATCGGTAAAGCCGAACTTTTCTATCTGACCGATAAATTGACCGACCTGGATGATTTCTTGGAAAAGAACAGAGAGAAATTGGGCGACCGTTCGATACTGTGGAACCTGCTCGGCAACTGTAAATACGCGCTTGGGAACTTTGAGGCCGCCGCGGAGGCGTACAAAACAGCCTGCGAATACGCTCCGGATACCTCGCTTATTCAGATGAACGCGGCGCGGGCTTATGAACGAATCGGGGAGACTGAAAAAGCGGTCGGCTCTTATCTTCAAGCTTCCCGCCTTTTTTTTCGCGAAGAGGCGTATAACGATCTGACCGGGGTGATTGCCAAACTTAATCGATTGGCCCCCGGCAACATGGAGGTTATCGGTTTACAAGGGAAGATGCTCTTCCACGAAGAGGCATTCGATCGAGCGGAGGCCCATTTTAACACCGTCGTAGAGGCGGAAAGCGATGACAGCAGTATTTTTTACCTGCTCGCAATGATTAAAGCGCGCAAGGGACAACGGAAAGAGGCGGTTGGACTCCTTCGCAGGGCCGTAGAATTGGAGGATGATTTTGCGCTTTACTGGTTTCGATACGCGGAAAATCTTTTTTTAACGGGCACCACTGCCGATGTCCCGCTGCAAAAGGCGTTAGAATTGTCCCCGAAAGATCCATGGATCAATAATTTCGCGGGCGTCTACTATCTTGAAACGAATGAACCCGAGAGGGCCTTGGTCCATCTGCGAAAGGCGCTGCACGAGGGACCGGATGAAACCGAGATTATTCTCAACTATGCGGAAGCACTCTACGAGACGGAAAGAAAACAGGAAGCATTCACTTTTTTACTATCTCGGGATGCCGACGCGCGCGTTTTTAATCTGCTGGGAAATTTGTCCGCGCGGGAAAACAGGTACGAAGAGGCCGTGCGATACTATGATCAGGCAATTAATATGGACAAGAACAACCCGGTCTTTTTGGAAAATTGTGCCACCGCCAACATAGAACTGGATAGAATGGCGCGCGCGGAAGAGCTCCTTGTGCAGTGTCTCACGATAACCGACGCAGCGTCAGTTTATAATCTTATGGGAAACGTTGCCGGAATTCGGGGTGAATACCTTCGCGCGGAAGCCGCGTATCAAGAGGCTTTAGGCCGGGACCCGGAATATTTGGAATGCAGACTAAATCTAGCCGATCTCTATCTCTTTATGGATAAGACGGAACAGGCCCAAAAAGTTTTGGAGAGTGTCGAGGAGGACAGTACCAATCCGCGGATTGAACGGCTATACAAAAGAGTAACGAACAGTTTATTTCTCTTTCTGCGTTGCAATGAATGCGAAAGAGAATGGAAAGTCGCTCGGAAAATCGGAGAACAGCCTCCGCTTCGGCTCTATGGCGAACCTCCCGCGGAAGCCCCTGCCGGTAAATGTCCATCCTGTGGAAAAATTTTTTGTATCGGATGCGCATCACAACGGATCGAGAAGAAAAGGTTTGTCTGTCCTTATTGCAATGAGTATCTTAGTCTTGAAGACGATCACCTTCGGTATCTGATCCGTTCCTATCTACAATGATACGGGCGGCAGTTGCAAGAATAACAATACAATCGTCTCGGCCCCGTTACGGTACGGCCTTCACCCCTTGATTCTACGCTTACGATAATCGGCACTTCCACTTGACAAAAGAGAGGCAATTGGTATGATGACACTATCTCATAAAAGAGTTCGAAGAGAGGCTTTGAGAACACATCTTTTTTTTTACACCTGTGTCTTTCTTTTCTTATTAGTCGCCACACTGCTCAGCGGGCAGGAGATTTTAACCGCGGAAAATTATCTGGAAAAAATCTCGGTTCAGTATAGTCAAATTGAGGACTATCAAGCGATGTTAACCATCACCCAGGAAGAGGATGTGATGGAAGGAACGGTCTATTATAAAAAACCGAATCTGTTACGAATCAATTTCGAGGACCCGGAAGAGCAGGTTTTAGTAATAGACGGGAAATCCCTTACCATCTATATCCCTAAACACAGTGTTATCATGCATCAAAATCTTAAAGAATCAACCGAGGAAACGGGTGCCGCAATGGCGAGTGAACAAGGGCTGCAGCTCCTTCGTTCCAATTACAGTGTCGCTTATCTCGAAGGTCCCGATCCTGTACCGTTGGACGAGGGTTCCGATGAAATGGTTACCAAACTCAGTTTCAATTGGCGGAGCACGGACGCGGGGTTTCGAGAGATCAAGATGGCGGTGGGGGAGAATGGGTTGATTCGGCGGATTATTGGTGTTACGGTGGACTATGAGGAAGTGCAGTTTGATTTCGATGACATTCTCTTAAATCAAAATATACCGGAAGCTCGGTTTGAATACGATTCACCGTCATCTGCAAATATTTTTAAAGATTTTCTTTTTGAACCGGATTATTAATTAAAATGGAATCGATTGGTGAGAAATTAAGAACAAAACGGGAAGATTTAGGTTACTCGCTGGAGCAGATTGCCCGAGATACAAATATCGCAAAACGGTATATCGAATCACTCGAAAATGAAGATTTTGATGTCTTCCCCGGCGAACCGTATCTAATCGGGTTTTTGCGCACCTATTCCGAATACTTGGGCCTGACCCCTGATGAAATCGTAGGATTGTATAAAAACCTGAAGATACAGGAACAGCCCGTTCCCATGGAAGAACTGATCGAAAGGAAATCAAGAAAACCTCTTATCATTACTTTATTGATTCTTGTCGTTATGGGCGGAGGTGTCGCCGCGGGTATTTTATTCCTGCCCGATTTTCTCGAAGACCGGGCCGAGAGGAGAGACCGCGTAGAGAAGCAGCGGCAAGCGGAAAAAGAGGCGGTCGGTACCGTGTATGAGATGACCGATGAAATTCTTGAGCGCCGGTTTTTAGAAGGGGATGAAATTGTCCTTTCAATAGACGGTGAAAGCGCTACCCTTACCTTGACAAAAGTCGATAACCGATTATCCATCGATACTCCGCTTGAAAGTCTAAAATTAAAGCTGGGCGAGGAGAGAAGAGTAGACCTCAATGGTGACGGCACGGAAGATATCCTCATGTATCTGCGGGACATCGAGTCGGATGATGCTCAAAAAAGCGTAGTGGTCCGCTTCGATAAGTTTACACAAGCCCATATCGCCGCCGCGGAAAGAACGGGGGAAGAAACGAAGTTTGAGACTGATGTGCTTCGACCGGAAGGCGAAAACGGAGCGACGGAAGATCGGGGTGAGGTTTCGGTCCCCGACGCGGGACATACCGAGGTTTCATCACGGGAGCAGCGGACCATTGTGGTCAAAGAGTCGGAAAGCAGGGGTCCGATTACCGTGGATATGCTCTTTCGAGGATATTGTCTTATCCGCTATGTCGCTGATAACCGTATACGGGAAGAACGCTATTTTCATAAAGGAGAGACCTTCAGGTTGGAAGCGAATCGTGAAGCACACCTTTGGATATCCAACGCCGGATCGGTTAGGACCGCAATTTCGGGCGAAGATGTCGATCTCGGTAGACCGGGGGAGGTCGTAACGAAGCTCATCACCTGGAAAGAGAATGAGACGACGGATACCTACCAATTACAAGTTGTCCCGGTCTATTGAGCCTCTTTCAAAATGCGGGTTTATGGTAATTGGAAAAATTACAATTACTTCCACTGTATACATTTAACTTTTCAACACGGTTATAATGGTGATTTTTGCAATTACCTCTATTAAATCGTTCTACATAGAAAACCTAGGATGCGCGAAAAATCAGGTTGACGCGGAAGTCATGATGCAGGTGTTGGTCGACCGGGGACTGACGTCGGTCGAACGGGCCGAAGAGGCCGATTTGCTTATCGTCAATACCTGTGGGTTTATAAATCCGGCAAAGACCGAATCGATTGAAACGACGCTTGAGCTGAGGCGAACCTTTCCCGATAAGCCGATCGTTATGGCCGGATGTCTGGCGCAACGGTATTCGAAGGATCTCGATTCCCGACTTCCGGAAATAGACGGGTTCGTCGGAAACAGGGCCCCGCAGAGAATTGATGAAATTCTACCCCTTCTTGAGGAGGGGGGTAGAGTTCGTTTCTTCCCTGCCGATGGTCCGGATTTTTATACGAGGTCCCAACTGTTTTCTTCTCCAAGAAGTGCCTATGTGAAGATTGCGGAGGGCTGCGGTAACAACTGCAGTTACTGTGCCATTCCCCTTATACGCGGACCGCTTCGAAGCCGCGGCGAAGAGAGTGTTCTAAAAGAGATTTCAACTCTTCTATCCCGAAATTTCTTTGAAATAAATCTTATTGCTCAGGATTTGGCCTCGTTCGGGAACGATAGAGGAGAAGAGGGCCTTATCTCTCTTTTAAAAGCAATTTCCCGGCTTTCGGGAACGTTTTGGATTCGACTGCTCTATATCCATCCCGATCATTTTCCATCGGACATACTGGACCTTTGTCGACGGGATGAAAGAATTGTGCCCTATTTCGATTTACCGTTTCAGCACGCCTCCGGAAAGGTCCTCAAGGCAATGAACAGAAGGGGCGACGAGGACACCTATGTGCGATTGGTGGAAACCATCCGAGAGAAGCTCCCGCAGGCGGTCATCAGATCGACATTTCTCGTCGGTTTTCCGGGTGAGAACCGACGAGATTTCGGGACACTTCTTCGTTTTGTGGAAAAGGCGCGTCCCGACTGGATGGGGACATTCGCCTATTCACCGGAGGAAGGCACACCGGCATATGGGTGCCGCCCCTGGAGACACCGTCTACCGCTCTTCACGAACATTTCCTCCGCTGCAGCCGAAAGAAGGAAACGGATGCTTGAGCAGCGGGGGAAGGAGATCATGACTATGAATTTGGAACGGTTTGTCGGCAGCAGCTGCCGGGTGCTGGTTGAGGAGAGAATTCAAGGTGCGGACCTGGTGCTGGCCCGCGCCTACTTTCAAGCCCCCGAGGTCGATGGTCTTATTGTTGTTCACGACGACGGTTCCCTCTCTGCCGGAGATACC
>CAZJBZ010000013.1:16680-24734 GCA_964543975.1 uncultured Spirochaetales bacterium | reverse complement strand
GGCGGTGCGGCAAAGATCAACAGAAAGCGCGCTGCCGCCCGGTTGGCTATCTGTTGAGTCCTCTCGAGTGGAGCATTGTTTCTCCGACTACCGCATTGAAAAAGGCAATAAGGAATGAAAGACCCCAAATTCCGGTTATATCGACAATTTGAATCAGGGAGAACAGCTGATGAAAGGGGTAGGGGATGAGTCCCCAAGGAAACCCTAAATATCCGGTTGATTTAAAATACTCGAAAATGGTCCAAGAGGCCGCAAAAAGAAGCGGACGGTACGCCCTGTCCATTCTAGTAAGAGAGGTTAAATAAGGAAAGAGGATTGAAAAATAGATGGCGTATCCAAAGGTGGTCCCGGTTATCGTCCATGTGGAAAAATCCTGAAAAAACATAAGCCAGTAGTAGATAAGAAGAGAAGAAGCAGTTCCGAAAACCACGCCTAACAGGGAGGAAAATTTAAGAGTAGATGCTTTCCTTACCGCCGTATAGAGGGGAACTAACGCGATACTACCGAAGAGAGGGCTTCCGTATGGGAATATTTCATTGGGTATTGCCAAAAACAGCAACAGGGCGGAAAAAAGTGTCAGAAGCAGGCAACGTATTTTCATAGTCCACGATTCTATAGCAAATAGATGATTGTGAAAAGAATTTAATTTGCTTCTCTATATTTCCTTACTATATTTTATTGCATAGAAAAAAAAAATCATTTAGTATAACAAATTAAGGACCATTGATGAAAGAATTATCCTCACTCCACAGGGCTGAATATGGAAGTGACCCGGAAGTTGTTGTTAGTGCACCTGGTGTCATTAATCTGATGGGGGAACATACCGATTACAATGATGGTTTGGTTCTCCTCGGTGCCCTGAATCGCACTTTACATGTTGCCGTTTCTAAAAGAACAGATAATTCACTCAGATTTTACGCTGCCGATTTTGGGGAGAGAAAGAGAACCTCGATAGCCAATTTGAAGTACAAGCGTGAAGACCGTTGGGCCAACAAACCGAAAGGGGTCATTTGGGCCCTTCTCAAGGAAGGATATGAGGTAAAAGGTATGGATATGACAATATCCGGTAAGATACCTCTCGGGAATACCCTCGGTACTTCAGCAGCTCTAGAGGTCGCGTCTTCATTAGCACTGAAAACGCTGTTTGATTTTTCTTTTTCCAAAAGGGATGTTGTTGAGTTTGCCTATGCCGGTGAGACTATTTTTAACGGCGTGGATAAACCGATAACCGATTTCTATGGCTGTGCATTTTCCAAAAAGGGCTTCGCGATGTATATCGATGTGAGAAGCACCAATTTTGAGTTTATCCCTATGAATCTGCGCGGCTATAAACTGCTGATAACCATTGCCAATGTGCCTCATGTTCCGGTTGCGGGTGAAATATCGCTGCGAAAGGAGGCTTGCAAGGAGGGTGTGGATATGCTGCAGGCGAAGCGGGCCGGTTCTTCTCTCCGTGATTATTCCTCTTCCGACCTTCAATCGTATACGGGGCGAATAAAAGAAAACACGAAACGGGTCTGTATGCATGTACTTAGTGAGAATGAACGGGTGAGAAACGCGCGGAGGGCCCTTATTAAAAAGGAAGTGGATGAATACGGTAAACTTCTCAATCGATCACATGAAAGTTTGCGTGATAATTATGAAATGTCCTGTCCTGAAGTTGATTGGCTGGTAAAACGGGCGTGGGAAATAGACGGTGTCTTAGGCTCCCGGCTTATCGGTAAAGGGTTCGGTATCGGGACCTGCACTCTAATAAAGAATGAGTCGATTAGGCGGTACGAAGAACGGTTGGATGAATATGAACATATTTTCGGTTTTCATCCGGAGACCTTTGTCTTTGAGGCTTCCGGAGGGACCGCGGTTACTTATAAATCGAGAAAGCGAAAACGCGCATGAGAATACTCTTAACGAATGACGACGGGATCGAAAGTCCCGGTATACAAATTTTAAAAAATGTACTCGGTGAACGTCACGACATCTGGCTATTCGCGCCGGATGGAGAGCGAAGCGGAACTTCTCACTCTATCACCCTCAGAGACGCGGTCCGGGTTGTTCGGCGGGGCGAACAGGAGTTTAGCTGTTCCGGAACACCTGCCGATTGTGTTATGTTTTCGCTCTTAGGGGCCTTGCCCGTTATTCCCGACATGATCATCTCCGGCATCAACATCGGACCGAATTTGGGTACGGATGTTATCTACTCCGGGACGGCGGCGGCTGCACGACAGGCCGCTTTAAACGGAAAACCGGGTATAGCGGTATCGCTCGCGGCAAAAAAGCAGCCGCTTCATTTGGATTACGCTGCGAATTTTCTGTTAGATAACCTCGAGTTGTTAATAACGCTCTGGTCCCCTGAGCATTTTATTAATATAAATGTACCGAATATTCAAAACGGGAATTCACCTATCGAGATAACCCATCCTTCCCGCAGGATCTATCATGATAGGGCCGTCCATTTTGATGCTCCTGACGGCAGCAGTTACTATTTTCTCGAAGGCTTAAACACACATGCCGATTATGAGGAGAACACCGATTGGCACGCGATTTCCAAAAATCGTATCTCAGTTTCACCGGTGTTTTTACATCCCATCAATCATCATGAAGATATGGCCTATCACGCAGCTTCATTTCAGGTGCCGAAACTATGAGCAAAGGGAGCTTGAAAAGAGGAATCAGGCTCTACAACTCGAAGAAGTACAGACAGGCCTTAGAAGAATTGCTTACCGTTGAGGATGAACCGTCTGAAAATCCTGATCTTTCTTTCTATCTTGGCTTAAGTTATACGAAACTCGACCTTTTTGAAGACGCGCTACTCTATCTGGAACAGTCGATCACGGCAGGCATTACCGGCCTTCCCCTCTATCAGGCGCGAATGCTTTTAGGCTATATTTATACGGTGACGAAAAGGTATAAGTTGGCACGGTTTGAGTTTCAGCAGTTGTTGGACGCCGGATATGAATCGGTGCAGCTTTACGCAATGATGGGATTCATTGCGTATGAGCAAAAAAAATGGGACGTTAGCACGGAGTACCTTGATAAAGCAGTCTTGTTGGATCCGGAAAATTTGAATGCGGTCAATTCTTTAGGTTATGTTTTGGCGGAACGAGGGGTCCGACTGGATGAGGCACTGAAACTGTGTAAAAAGGCCGCAGCGAGGAAACCGAAGAATCCCGCCTACCTCGATTCATTAGGATGGGTTTATTATAAGCTGGAGCAGTATCCCGAAGCGCGCGAATATCTTCGCAAAGCCTTAAACGGCGCGCCCGGGAATAAAACGATAGCTTCGCATTTGCGCGCTATTATGACCGGCAAACAATCTTGACTTTTTCATCATATCTTACTATCTTTTCCAATCCGTAGTACTCTTACCGCGGAACAGGATAAATATCATGTTTGTGGAGGAATTGTAATGTCAAAAAATCACCGAGGTAGTGGTTTACGAGAAGAGGCAAACAGGGCCCGTGGCACCTGCCCGTTATGTAAAAGGACCGGTATTAAATTGGTCTATGAACACGAAGCGGGTGAAGGGAAAAAAGTCAAGATTTGTAAACAGTGTCGGGCCGCATTGGCGCACAATAAAATGCAGGACGAATTAGCGGCACTCTCTTAACCGTTTCGCCTCTATGGATCCGTATACCGTTCTCTTAATCTACCTTATCTTTTTTGCGTGCGAATTCATCTTTGAAAACGGATTGACCGTTTTGAATATCAAACATATTCGCAATCGTCGGCAGGAGATACCTGAACCGTTCAATGACTATATCGACGAAGATCATTATAAAAGATCGGTCGACTATTCACTCACAAATGAGCGATTTTCGCTTTTTTCCGCCCCTCTCCACGCGGCGTTTATTATTATTGTGGTTCTTTCCGGGGTCTTAGGCACGGTTAATCAGTTGCTGCTACAATTAAATTTGCCCGATACTATTCACGGTATTCTCTACATTTTTTCCATTTCTTTGCTGTTTACTCTTTTTTCACTCCCTTTTTCTCTCTACAATCAATTCGTTATCGAGGAACGTTTCGGTTTTAATCGTATGACTTTGGGGCTCTTTTTCGCGGATCTGCTGAAGAGTCTCATTATCTCCGCCGTCATTGCTTTCCCCCTTTTATGGGGCATTTTTTGGTTGATCGATACAGCCGGAATATATTGGTGGATATGGGCATTTTTCTTCCTTGCCCTATTTCAACTTTTTATGACGGTGCTGTACCCTTTGGTTATCGCTCCTCTTTTTAATAAATTCGAGCCCTTGGAGGATGGGCCGCTCAAGGAAAAGTTGAACGCACTGGCTGACAAATTATCGTTTCGCGCCAAGGGCATATACGTTATGGACGGGAGCAAACGGTCGAGTCACTCCAATGCCTATTTTACCGGATTCGGCAAGGTAAAACGGATCGTTCTTTTCGATACCCTTCTGAGGACACTTACCGAAACTCAGATTACCGCGGTTCTTGCCCACGAGTTAGGGCATGAAAAACTCAAGCACGTTATCAAACATTTCATTATTTCCATGCTCGTTATGGGGACGGGTCTTTTTATCGTGCATCTTCTTTTGGGTTTTGAACCGCTTTTTATTGCGTTTGGTTTCGAGGGAAGCTGCAAGCATTGTCTTCTCGTCATCCTCGGCTTCTGTTCCGGTCCTTTCACCTTTTTTCTGAAACCGCTGCTTACGGCATGGTCGAGGAAGCATGAATACGAAGCGGACCGTTTTGCAGTCAATACTACAGGTCAAGTACAGGATTTAAAAGAAGCGCTCATCAGTTTGACGAAAGAAAATTTATCGAATCTCAATCCTCATCCATGGTACAGCTTTTATCACTACAGCCACCCCACCGTAGGCGAGAGGATTTCCGTTCTCGATAAGGCCCTTGATAAAACGTCCGAAGAGATTCCCGGCTAGAGAGTAAAAGACTCCATTTGGAGATCATGATAGGCTTGAATAAATCCGGAAGCCGACCACGCTTGATACGCCTTGCCCATCGGTCGACCGGTTTTGCCGTGGACCCACTCGTTGAACTCCCATTCGTGTGTGATGCCTGCCTGATTCACCTCAGCCAAACGAATAAGTTCCTGTTGTGCTATTTCTTTTAAACCTAACCTGCTCACGAATCGGACCCACTCCGCACCGATGAAAGGCCAAATTCCGCCATTGTGATAGTGATGGGGAAGGTTGAGCAGATTAACGGTGTAGTAAGGACGCCAATTGGGATCACCCGCATTGACCGGCGGGTAAAGGTTCGCCACCGGGTAAGGATCGTTTGCTCCCACACCCCACATGAACCGAAACGCGATACGAGCTTTGTCTAGATCCAAGATGTTGAAAAGACCCGCTAAAACATTGGCATAGATGTCGCACCTCCAATCGAAACCGAAGGGCGTTATTTCCGCCAGGAGATAGCTGGTCTCACCTAAAGAAAATTGCTGGTCGGCGAAGCTTCTTGAAAGCGGTTCTGCGGCTACGGTCGGCCAAAACTTCCTCAGAATCGCCTCCTTTACAATTTGTGCTTTTCGCAGATATTCGGAGGCCATCTGATAATTGCCGATTAGTTCAGCCAACCGACCGAAAAAGAAGTTTGCTCCATACCAGAGGACCTCATCGTAAAGTATGTTATAGCTTCTTCCAAAAAGATCGGTCCAGTCACCGGCTTCAGGAATTTCCAAGAGGCCGTCGTTGTTGCTGTCCAACGCTTTTAACCGAACGATGCAGCTGTAGAGGACTTCAAACCATTCTCTTAGGAAAGAATAGTCTCTTGTTTCCCGGATATAATGGTAAAAAGCTATAATAAGCCATAGTCCCCCGTCGACTGCGGCAATTCCGCCGACACCCGAGTAATCGGGGGTGCCGTCGTGAATACTCACATTGCTCGGTACTAAACCGTCTGCGGTAACGTGATTGAGGAGAGTAACAAGGGTATTCTTTCGGCATTCCTTAATTTCATCATCTTGTACCGACAGAGAACCGATTATGGTGATCGCGCCGTCCCGTCCCCAAACGCTTCTGTAATTCTGATCAGTCGACTGAAATCGATTGTCCGATAAAGAACAGGCGGAAAAGCCCATAGGTGTAATACATTTTTTGAGTGCCGTTATCGCTTTTTCGTATGCAAGCTCGATGTATTCCAGTTTGTCCGAAGAGAGACTTTTAAATTGGCTTGTTTTCACCACATACCGGATGCTCGGATCGTAATGGCCGTGGCGGACTTCATCATTACTGACATCGACAATTTCGTCGATAACGTTATAGTGTAATAATCCTTCCAAAACCCCGTCTGCAAACGGTTTCTCAGCGACGTAGGTTGAGAGTTCTATGGTGGAATGAAGCAGTTCCGGTTGCGCGTTTTCTACCACGATGCCGTTTATTCCGGGAATAAGAAACATCGAACTATCGTTGCCTGTGTCTCCGGCTACCAGAACTTCATGATGTGAAATATCCAGATACTCGAGAAGCCATTTGAGGGAGTTTCCTTTGTTCGCGTATTGAGGGATGATGTCTAAATCGCGGGAACTGGAGTATTCTACATTGACCTTTAAGCCAACCTCGGTGAGTTCATTCCGTATCGCTTCAATCTGTTCCGGGGCGGCATTGTAATAATGCCAACTCGATTTAAACTTGTTCTGGTATCGGCCGGGTTGTTTTTCAATTTCCGGATACAGGCGCATCACCTCTTCGACTTTTAATATGTCCCATCCTATTACCAAGGTATCGGTAAACTCCTTCAGTACTTTCTTCTCATTTAAATTGTAGATGAGAGTTCCGACACCACAAATGAGAAAATCGGGACGAGGAAGATCGGTATGGCTGAGAAGTTCCAGAATATCGTAGAGAAGGCGGCCCGAATTATAACAGAGGTACGGCCTGCTCCTCTTTTCGAGCGATTCCCATGTTTTTTTAAACGCTAAGGTGGCGTCCGGTTTGCCGATGAGAGTGCCATCGACATCCGCTGAAAATAATCGAATGTTCATGTCAGCTTAATTCGTCTTTCGGTTTGATATAGAACCCGGATGAACCTGTTTGAATGGAATCGGCCACATTAAGAAGCTGTTGAGCGATGCCGGTCCAGGTAAACTTACTCCGCGCGGTTTGCGCGCCGTTGTTCCGTAAGCGAGTACGAAGGTTGCGATAACGGAGCGGTTTCATCATGGTAATGCCTAAATCCTGTTTGTCGAGAGGATCCGCGAACATCGTATTCAAACCGTAATCGAGGATTCTGAAAAGTCCGCCATGAATAGTAACCACTGTCGGCGTTCCGCACGCGGCCGCTTCAATGGCGGTCATACCGAAAGGTTCGTATCGGCTCGGAAGGACGAACAGGTCGCATGCCCTATAGTAGTCAGGAAGTTCTTCGTCGGGTATAAACCCTGTAAAAGAAATACTTTCCTGCAGTTTGTATTCACGCTGCAACCGTATCAGTTCTTGATAAAGCTTCTCTTCCGAATCGCTCCTCTCTTCATGACCTAAAGCCAAGACAAGTTTTGCGTCTTCCATTCTCTCCTTCAGAACACTAAAACCGTGAATAAGAAGATCCGCTCCCTTATTGAGGGCAAGCCGTGAGACGGCGAAAATGACCCTGCCCGAAAATCCGTATTGGTCCCTCATTGCTTCACGGGACGGTTCTCCTACAGGATAGAAACGGTTATCATCGTACCCCGGCGGGATCATTTTAATCTTTTTTTTGTCAATACCGTAATCTGTTTCGATTTTATCGACTTGGATCGGGGTGGTAGCTATGACAAATTCGCAGTTATGGAAAATGGAACCTTCATGTTTGATTCGTTCGGTAAAGTTGTATTCTTTTTCGAAGCTGTCCCGGTTCTCGGGATAATCGGCGACCATCTGCTCCTTTTTCCACATTCCTAAGGAGTGGGGCGTAAAAATATGGGGAATATCCAATTCATTTTTGAAAAGTTCTCCCGCGAAACCGGCGTCCCAGTAGTGGCTGTTGATAAAATCGTAGTCAATTTTTTTTGATTTGATATATTTGAGCGCGTTACGGGCCCATTCCGGTATTTTTTCGTATAAGTATTCTTTGGGAATAAAATCAGGTCCGCCGCAAGG
>CAZJBZ010000013.1:0-16670 GCA_964543975.1 uncultured Spirochaetales bacterium | reverse complement strand
GATTCTTACCTGGGTATCGACCTTTTCTTGACCAGGCTGTCCTTCGAACTGTCTGGTCCAAATATCTACTTTATAGCCGAACATGCCCAGTTTTTTTGCCAGTTCCAGTATATAGACAACTTGACCTCCCGTATCGGGCGCGCCTAAAGGTGGTTCCGCGGCCACATAACCGTGGGTCGAGATAAAAGCTATTCGCTGGGAGGGGCGTTTCGGCTTCTTTTTACTTTTCTTTTTTTTCTGTGTAAGTTTTTTCATATACTATAACTATAAGGTAGAGACGGCTTTCCATCAAGAGGAAGCAGGAAGAGGCGCCTAACATTACCGTTGGTGGAGAGCAGTAAATCGGTTGAGAATGGTTCCTGATCGATCGACGTGAACAGTCCTGCCGTCAATGCGGACCGGTATCGCTTCTACATACCGAATATTGTTTTCTACCAAGCCTATTCGAAGGATGATCGACTCTTCGCCATAGGGTGTTTCCTCCATTCCGGGAAAGAGAAAGTTTCCCAAGGAATAGGCTATCAGTTTTCCTTGATAACTTTCTAATTTCTGCAAAACGTGAGGGTGAGAGCCTAAAACAAGTTCGGCACCGCGGTCGATAAACTCTCTGTATAGTTTTTTTTGATAAGGAATCGGTTCACTGTGCCACTCTTTTCCACCGTGGACCATGATAATGTCGAAACTTCCGGCTGAGAAGTGGGTCGTCGCAAGCTCAAGCGTCTTTTCATCCGCCCACAGGATACCCGGTTTCTCTTCCCCGGCGGTCGCCTCGGTTTTGCCGTCAAAACCGTTCATCTCCCGCGGATAAGCGCCGAAGGAAAGTATTGATAGCGGCTGCCCGCGGAGAGAGAGTGAGAGAGGTACGGAAGCTTCTTCTCTGTTTTTTCCCGCGCCCGAGGTATAAAGATTTGTTTCCTGAAGGTGCAGTAGCGTGTCTACAAACCCTTGTTCGCCGTAGTCCCAGCAATGGTTGTTGGTGAGGGAAAAATAGTCGAACCCCGCGGATTGTAACGGTTTGAGCACCCGGGGTGTAACGCGAAAGGTGTACGATTTATCGAGGGGCACGCCCCTCTCGGTTACGACCGTCTCTAAATTACCGAGGAGAAAATCGGCCGATCGTAAGAGAGGCAAAGTGTCATGGAAAATACGTTCGATACCGTTTTTTTCATTCAATAAGATTGTGTCTATTCCTCTCCCCGGCATTATATCGCCGGTTGCCGCGATCCAGACGATTTCAGGGTTTTGCTTCTCCTGTGAAAGGCCGTTCAACCATTCGTTAACGAGAGTGTTTTCCGCTGCCTCGCCTTCAAATGAAACCGTTACTGTCCAGCGGGAAATCAGCGGATAGTTCGCATCATCAGGATAGAGGGAATCGACCGGTAGCGCCTTTTGCGGCAGGATGATTTTTCGCAGCGGCATTACCGTTACCGTGTTGTTTTTGCAGTCGGTAAGTGACGGTGACAATGAGTACTCATCGAAATCGGATACCGGAGCGTAATACACGGTGCGAACTATTTTTTCAAGGTGAGAGCTCTCGACTGCCGGTTTATCAACGGCACGACTTCTTGTCGCGGCAATGGTGGAACCGGTGGTTCGGACATGGCTTCTCGTGTCCGATGACGATATGTTTTTACTCCGCCATGAATAGTGGATGATGCTAATGGTGCAATCAATGTCTCCGGTTTCATTCCCTTTTTTATCCGTCAGCTCATCATTGTAGATGATACGAAAAGTATCGGGGAGCGGATTGTTTTGAAGGAGTGATTCATGGATCGGTTCCCCTTCCGGGGTAGGAATTTCCGACCTGATAAAAACAGTATATGGCGGTTCCTGACCGCAGGAAAAAAATGTGAGGGGGAAAAAGAGGAGTAAATAAATAAAATGTCTCATCTTAGTAGATAGGATGCAGGTTTTTTTTCTTTCTAGCAAGGGAGGTTGCAATTGATCAAACCATTTCTTATTATTGGCACATGACAGGGAAAGAAGGTCCTTCAGCATTGTTGAAAGCACGTCTCTACTTTGTCGGGATAAAAGGGACCGGTATGGCCGCCTTGGCCGAATTACTCCATAAGAGAGGCGCCCGCGTAACCGGTTCGGACGTAAAGGAACCCTTTTACACGGATGCTGTATTACGAAAACTTGGGATCCCTTTTGTGGAGGGGTTTGACGCTCAAAACCTGCCTTCAACCGTTGACGCGGTAATCTATTCCGCGGCCTACGATAGAGAAACACATCCGGAACTGCTCGCCGCAACCAAGAAGGGAATACCCCTTTATACCTATACGGAAGCGTTGGGTATGATTTCCAAACTCTCTTGTTCCGTAGGTATTGCGGGAGTTCACGGGAAAACAACAACAACGGCTCTTTGCGCCACTCTGTTGAAACATGTTTCATTTCCTGTATCGGTCCTCGTCGGATCAGCAGTGGCGAATCTTGACTATCAATCCACCCTTGTGAAGGGCGATTCCTACTTTATAGCTGAGACGTGTGAGTATAGAAAACATTTTCTTTCTTATTCTCCCCATACGATTCTCGTTACCAATATCGAACCGGACCACCTCGACTACTTCTCAGGATACGACGCTGTCTTCAGTGCTTTCGTCGAATACGCCTCTTTGTTGCCGGAAGGTGGATTTCTGATCTACTGCGCGGACGATCCGGGAGCGAAACAGTTATCTTCGGTAATGGAAGCGAATCGACCGGATGTACACTCTATCCCCTACGGGTTCTCCGCCGAAGGACGGTTCCGCATAACCGATTTTAAAATGTGTTCCGGAAGGAGCGAGTTTTCTGTAGCAGGTTTGGCTCCAGTTTTTACTCTCCATATACCCGGTAAGCATTCGGTGGTTAACGCGGCAGGAGCATTGGCAGTTGTCTACCGGCTTTTCGAGTATGAGGGCCGTTCTCTTGGTGAGCCGGAAGTGATGAAAATAGCGGAAGGAGTTCGTGAGTTTTCAGGGTGCCGCAGGCGAAGTGAGCTCCTGGGTACGTACGGTGGAGTGCTTTTTATTGATGATTACGCGCATCATCCCACGGCGGTAAAGACAACCCTCAACGGGTTGAAAAAGTTTTTTCCCGGAAGGAGACTTGTGGTCGATTTTATGTCGCACACCTATTCAAGGACCCATGCTCTTCTAAATGATTTCGCTGCGGCGTTTACCGATGCGGATGAAGTCATCCTCCACAAGATTTACGCCTCAGCGCGAGAACAGTTCAACGGATCGATAACCGGCCGGGACCTCTTTGAAGCGGTCCGTCAATACTCGCCGAACTGCAGGTATTTTCATGAGGTTGAGGAAGCCGTACCCTACTGTTTCGAAACACTGAGGCGGGGGGATATCTTCGTTACGATGGGGGCCGGCGATAATTGGAAAGTTGGGAAGGCCTGTATAGAAAGATATACTCAAGCAAACGAACGAAAGGTAGTTGAACCATGAAAAGCATGACCGGTTTCGGATATTCGGAATACAAAGATGAGGAGCGCAGAGTCTCTGTCGATCTCAAAGCGTACAATAACCGCTATTTGGATATCTTCATTAATCTTCCGCAGCACTGTACCGGATTGGAACCTCGACTTCGTGAAATTATCTCTCGAGAAGTTAGTCGCGGCAGAGTAGAACTTTCCGTTAAAATGCGCGAGTTACAAGAAGATTTAGAAATTTATTTGGATGAGAAGGCCGTAAAACGGTATGCGGATATTCTGTACAAAATAAGAAAAATCACAGGAGTTCCCGGCAGACCTCGATTATCACATCTCTTAATGATGGAAGAGGTGCTCAAAGTCGAAAAAAAATTCGATGTTGAATCGGTAGGAAAGATCATTGAAAAGCTACTCTCCGATTGTCTGAAAGAATTTGATAGAGAACGGAAAAAGGAAGGGGAGAAGACAAAACAGGATGTAGAAAAACAGCTCTCAGTCTTGGAGAACGCCGTGGCAACGGTTAGAAGTAAAACCGGTGAGTTAGAAGAGAAATTGAAGGAGTCGCTGCGGGAGCGGTTTTACCAGCTTTTAGGAGAAGGTGTTGATGAAAGCAGAATATACGCCGAAACTGCCGTCCTTCTAGTCAAGTACGATGTCAACGAAGAGATAACCAGACTCACGTCACACATAGCCAGGTTTAAAGATATCGTGGATGAAGAAAATACTATCGGTAAAAAACTTGATTTCATATGTCAGGAGCTGAACAGAGAGATTAACACCATAGGTTCGAAAAGCACTCTGTTGGAAGTCAACCAGGCGGTAATAGATAGTAAGGACGCAATAGAAAAGATACGTGAACAATTACGAAACATCGAATAGAGGAGTCATGAAAGAGGGTATAAAAATCGCTATTTCAGGAAAAAGCGGCTGCGGAAATACGACAGTCAGCAAATTGGTAGCCGAGCGCTTGGGGTTAAGGCTTATCAATTACACGTTTAAAACGATGGCGAAAGATCTCGATATGGATTTCCAGGAACTGTATGAAAAGGCCCAGCGGGACCTTCAATACGATCGATATTTGGATAGAAAGCAGGTTGAGATGGCCGCGGAAGGAGATTGTGTTTTGGGTTCCCGATTGGCCATATGGATGTTACAGGACGCGGACCTGAGAGTATTCCTCAACGCGAGGACCGAAGTCCGGGCAAAGAGGATTCAGGAACGTGAAGGAGGCGTTTATGAGACTGTTCTCAGACAAACAATAGAGAGGGATGAGAAGGACCGTAACCGTTACTTACAACTGTATGAAATTGATAACAATAAATTTGATTTTGCGGACCTCATTATCGATGTTGAAAAATCGGATCAATTTAGAACAGCTGAAACTATAATAAATCGTGCGCGGAAGATCGAGTAACGGCGCGTTGAGCTTTTTTCAAAATTGGACATGTGGTGCTCGCAAGCGCCTTGCGTTACGAAAGCAAAAGCCGCATACGCAACACGAATTCGATAGTAGTTTGTGGGACAGCCTTACCTCCTGACATGCCTTAGCAGATTGCTTGATTTCGTAAGAAAAAATGATTATAATAAGATATACGATTATATGAGTCACCACAGGGCCCTCTATTGCATGAGGTGTAAGAAATACAACAATTGAAACAGGAGCGGAAATTTGATTCTGCCATTAGATCTTCTTGTTGATTACAATGACAATATTTATGAAATGACGTGTGCTTCCATTAGGCGAGCGGTACAGATAACCGTGACCGATGATGAAGAAGTAAGAGAAAATAACGGAAAAGTGGTTTCTACAGCCATTAAACAGATTCTGACGAAAAAAGTTGACTATCGACTCGAAGAATAAGAGTCACGATAGCCGAGTAACAACCCGTCATTCCCGTTTTGGAAAAGGCCTGTAACGTTATTATTATTTTTGGCCCCACTGCCGTAGGCAAAACAGCCTTGATTGAGAATCGGTTCAAGGATGGTTTCGAAATTATTAATGCCGACAGTATGCAGGTTTACAAACATCTTGATATCGGTACGGCAAAACCGGGCCGAGAAATATTGGAGAAAATACCGCACCACCTCATCGATATAAAGGACCCTAGAGAACAATATACGGTGGGAGAGTTCGTCTACAAAGCCGATATGATGGTTGAGGATATTATCAAGCGTGGAAAGATCGCCGTGGTTTCCGGCGGAACAGCTTTTTACATCCGTTCGTTTCTCTTCGGTTTGCCTGCTGCCCCTCCTGCTAATCAAGATATACGATTCCAACTCAAGACCGACCTGGTGAAGAAAGGGGCGGCTGCTCTCTACAAAGAGCTGCAGAGCGTTGATCCTGTGACAGCCGAACGAATTGGAGAAAACGACGAGTACAGAATAACGCGCGCTCTGGAGGTGTATCGAACGACTGGTACTCCACTATCGTTGTATGATGTACCGCTCTCCATACGCGAAGGATTGCGCCCTCTGGTCATTGGTTTGATGAGAGAAAGATCGGAGCTATACAGCAGGATTGATGTGAGGGTGGAGGAAATGTTTCGATCTGGTCTTACGGACGAGATAAAATACCTTTTACGGCAAGGATACAATGAGGAAGATCCCGGAATGGCCGGTATTGGCTATAGAGAGTTTTTCTTTATGAGGAGAGCGGGTTGTCCCACAACAGTTGCTGTTCGCGAGCTGATAAAGCGGAATACCCGCCGTTTCGCGAAGCGCCAATTGACTTTTTTTCGCAAAATTCCTCAGGTCCACTGGATTTATCCCTCTCATTTCTCTTCAGTTAACGGGCTTGTACGACAATTCATTGGATAGAATCCTTATAAGGTCCTGGTAATTATATAAAATGTGATATAGTATGGATAGTGTGAAACGGATAATCTTATTTTTGGTCTTAGTAACAGTATCGGTTTTCCTCTCCGCGCAGCAAGGTGAAAAAGCAGGCACCATTATTTATGCTGAAGGGGAAATATTTACAATTTCCAGAGGCGATAAGTTTATCGAGTATGATCTTTACTACGATACTGTTATCGGAATTACTTTGGAAGAAGGCGATTATGTCAGTACCGAAAGGGGAACATTTCTCGAGATACAGCTGACAGGGTCGCCGAATGTTCTCAAAATATCGGAAAATACAAGTTTTTCTATTACTGAATCTGAAAGAAGGAAAGGGAACACATTTTCCATAGCCTACGGCAGGCTTCGCGCGAAAGTCGGTAAATTGGTCGGTAATGAGGAGTTTGTCATCCGGAGCCACAGTGTTGTCGCCGGGGTTAGAGGTACCGATTTTGGTTATGACGTTATTGTGGGGCAGGGCGAAGGATCTTCCGGAACATCGACAACCAAAGTGTACTGCTTTGAAGGAGAAGTCGAAGTTAAAAAGATCGAACGGGTAACACCGACTGAACCCGAGAAAGAGGAAGAAGAGCTGGTTGTTGAAACCGTTGTTCTGAAATCCGACCAGATGATTACTCAAACCACCGATGAACCGGAAAAACCGCTTGAGGTTGCACCGATCGAGGAAGATGTCACCGATTTCTGGAAACAAAACGATTTTGAAGGACAACGTATAGAACCGGTTGTTGCCGAATCGGAAGAAGAAGCTGAATCTGAGGAACCGTCTGTTGCAGAGGTCCCGGCAGAGAAAGAGACCGATATGGCGGGTGAGGAAGCTGATGAAGAGGAAGATGATAAAGCGGAGCCTGAGGAGAAAGAGGAACCAGTTGAACATAAAATATTCAATAGACGAGATACATTAGTAAAAGTCGGGACCGGAAGTCTTGTCGGGGGACTTCTCTTCGAAGGTATCGGTATCGGACTCTATTTAGCAGGTGACGCTATTTTTCCCCGGGCGGAACCGACTGTTACAAGGAAAGCCGGAGTCGGTTGTATGATCGCCGGTGGGGTTTTCTTAAGCGGCGCTTTAGTAGCATATATTACCGCACTTCTGGAGTGAGGGGAGGAAGTTCTTCCGCTTCCAACTGTGTAATTCGATAAATCTCCCAGTAGCTACCCTTATTCTCCAGGTCGACCTGCTCTTTAAACCGTAAAACAGCGATTTTCGGAGGGGCCTCATTGAGCGCCTGGCTTTGAAGCTCCTCATTTCCGGTGATGGGAGCGTATTTTAAATATTCCACGATGTAGCTTGCCTGATTTTCACTTAAATGCCTTCTTTCAATCGTAAAATCGGTAACGCCGTAAATCGTTTCATCATTCCCGATCGGAGGGCGCCCTTCTTCCTCCCACGTGCGGGCATCGTGAATTCCCGCTTTACCTTCATTAGCAAGTCTCATTTTGCTGATAACGTAGAGCCGCGTTATCTCATTCACCTTCACTTTAGCTGTATTAGGCGCTAGACAATCTTCCATCGCTATGTGGTCGAGATTGTTCATACTGTTATAAAAGAGGCCGACAACCTCTCTGGGAGGCAATCCCACGGTAACCGGCGGTTCCAAAATGTTTTTAAGGATGCTTCCTCCGAACCAAATGACAACAACGGAAACAACTGCTGCTATGATAATGGTCGTTCGATGCTTTAGAAAAAAGTCTTTTGTCTTGAACGCTTTCTCCGCCTTTTTTTTCTTTCTTTCCGCTTCCGCTTGTAGAAGCGCCCTCTCTTCATCGGAAACAGGTTCCATTACGCCTTCTTCAAGCCATCCTGCAATAGTGATGGCCCAATCATCAACGGTAGGAATGTGTTTTAGGTCGCCTTTCTGCAGCGAATTCATGATAAATTGCGAAACGTCTTCACGGACCTCCGGATTAACCAGTCGAGGTGAGAGAATCATTTGGGAGCGAATTTTAAAATGGAGCACCTCCTCGTTCTCATCGTCAAAGGGAAATTCTCCGCCGAGCAGTCGGTAACAGATGGCCCCTACGGTAAAAGAGACGGCCTCTTCTCCTGTAGAATCGGGATGGCGTATTAGTTCTTTAGAGAATCTCGCTTCTTCTCCTTGGAGTTGATGAGTTGCCCGTTCCATTATCTCTTCCGGAAGAAAAAGGACAGTTCCGTTTTTCAAAAAGAGGACACTATTTGCGGTGATTGCGGGAATCGGTTGTGCTCTGGATTTAAGCAGCTGGAGAGCGTTTACAAGTTTTTTAATGTAGTGGAGTTTTTCAGGATTCGGATTTTTTATTACCTCGTAGAGGACCTCGCCTTCTTCATACGGACCATAGAAGTAGGTTTTCCCCTCCTGTTCTATAACTCCCGAAACAAACCACTCTTTAATGGTTTGCTCTCCTACAAGGTAACCCTGGGCTTGCTTGAGCCTGGCAAACTGAGTAAGAGCATAATTCTTCTTCTTGCCGGAGAGAAGAATTCCTAACTTTGTCTGATCGTCATCTTGTATTTTGACGATACCGGTATTTATGGGAATGACTGTTCTTTTATTCATTTTCACCGATAATTATTGCACTAAAGATTTTTATTTCTGTTGTAGAATCTTGCCAGCAGGAGCCGTTCAATCCTGCCTTGTAACAGGTGTTGGTGAGGAACGTTACACGGTCCCATCCCTGTTCTACTGCAACCTGAGGGAGGAGCAGCCCTGAAGCAGCCCCTCGGCTGAGGTATATCCCATGTTTCCCCACTTGGATTTCATCGACATCGTCAATTTTCTTAAAAGGAGATAATACCGAGATCTCTATCGATACGCGGGGATATTCTCCTTTTGATAGAGGAGGGAATCGCGGGTCTTGAAAAGCGGCAGCGACCGCCATGTTTTGAACGGTATCGTACAGCGGCCCATCTCCGATAATATGACCGATACAGCCACGTAATTTTCCATCCAAGCGAAGTGTTACAAACGCTCCGCAGAGACGTTTTATATTGTCGGTAGGGGCAGGGATTGCGGGAGAAGAATGAAATAATTCTTTCTCGATTGCGCCTCGTGCCGCCGTCAAAAGAGTCTGCTTTTCAGTGTCTGTTAAGCTGAATGTCATAGTTTTTCTACTCGTCGAAAGGACAACCCGGCATAGTAGACGATTTTTTCATCTTCTTGTTTTATACGCGATGAATCATCCATCTTTTCTCTCTTAATGTGTACATTTTTTCCCATTATTGCAAGTAGGCAGGCCACGCAGGCGGCACCACAGCAATTGATCTCCCGTTTGTCTGCAGCTGTGATGACATCTCTCCAATCCTTCTTTTCTATCAGCGAAAGGAGAAGTTCGGTCCCTCGTTCCGCGTCGGCTTTCTTTTCATACGCACTCATGTTTACAGAGGATATGAAAAGGGTATTATTCCCACGACTGTTCTCCACAAATTGGAGAGCTTGGACCAATTTTTCGGTGGTGGTCACCGAGCAGGTGCCCATGAGGATCGGTACAATGGAAGCTTCCGGATAGAGGTATTGAATAAACGGAAGTTGTATTTCCAGACAATGTTCTTCCAGATGGGGGATATCGTTTTTCATGATCTTACTGCTGAAGCCGTCTATTTCATCAATAAACGAGATATCGACAGGTATTGTCCCCAAGGGGGTCCGAAAATAGTGTGATTCGGTTAGATAAATTTCATCTTTCCGTTCTCGGTGCACGGGACCCAACAGAACTACTGTCTCAACTTTTCCGTTGGCCGCGGATTGAAACGCCGATCCCATTACTTCGCCGCAATAATCATAGCCCGCGTGCGGAGAGATAATGGCATCCGCTCCTGTATAATCGGCGGTATCGAATTCTTGGGATAGAAGTGTTTCCACTTTTTTTCTCAACTCGTTCCCATTTTCAGGATAGAAGATTCCGTCTACTATCGGTTCTCTTATTGTATGAAGCGGTATAGTATCCTTTCCCATGTCTGAGCCTCTGCAGAAAACGATATGTGGCAATTGCCATATCCTCTATTATAATAAAAAGCCTACAAAAAAACAAACAGAACCGGGCGCTGTAATTCGTATAGTAAACCTCAATTCCTGAGCCGGGAGCTATATCAATTCTGAGTCAGGCATCTGCAATCGATTCATTCCTCGCAAACAGCCGTTGTAGACGCTTTCGGTCTAAAGTTGCCGCAACGTTTTTCTCTTGCGTAGGAATGACAAGGCCCCTTTTGCCGTCTTTGGTTCTCCTCAGATATTTTACTTGTGTGTAGTAGAGGTCGGTCTCATCCTCGCCTTTCTTTTTGCTGTAATGAACGGCTAATGTAGCCGCATCGAGAAGGATGTGAGGGGGGACGGATTTCCCCGATTGCGCTTTGATAAATACATAACCTCCCGGGTAATCCCTCGTGTGCAGCCAATAATCATTGCCCCGTACATGGTTTCTCAAGAGTTCATCATTCTCTCGTGCGTTTCTTCCCACTAGGATCGTGAACCCTCCCGAACGGAAAGAAACTCCAGGTAATTCTCTTTTTACCTCGTTCCTTTGCGTGGAAGAGAGCTCTTTTGAGTATTTCTTTTTTATCTGGAACAGATAGTCTCTGTCATCTGTTTCTTTAATAGTTTCTTTCTCTTTCCTGCCGGCTTCTATCTGCTTCTCAATTGTAGAGATTTCTTGGTTGATAGCGTGGAAACCGGATTTGGCCCTTTTGTACTTTTTGTAGTATGCTGCGGCGTTTTCCGCGGGACTCAACGTCGGATCAAGGTCTATCAGTATTGTTGTGTTGTCCCTTGAATAATCCGCGGCTTCAAGACACCTGTCGCCTTTTTGGATGGTGTGCATCATCGAAGTGATGAGATCGCCGTACTGTTTAAATTTTTCATACTGTTCGTAATTGTCCCGCCTTTGGTTAATGTCCCTTTTGTTGGTTTCGAGTTTCGTGACTTTCCCTTCTATCAATTTGAGAATCTCTTCTCGAAGCCGCCGGAATTGCTCTTCATTTTCCGCCGAGAAAAACAGGTTTTCTATTTTTTCGTTAAAACTTCCTTCTCCTTCAAGTGTACGTACTTCGAACTTACGCTCTCTGTCTTTCTTCGGTGGAAGGAGAGAGGGGTCGTTTTCCGGATGGAAAAAACCACCACTGATTTCTCTTCGTTTTGGGCGTCTGTAAAAGGCATCTAATATTGTGCCCTCGACATCGGTCGCGATGATGTTGGGGGCACCGCCCCAGAGACGGATCCAGAGAATTGTCACTTCTCCGGCACGTTGAACGGTCAGTTTGACGATACGCTCTCCGGCTACCTGTCCGCATGCAATGATTCTTCCGCCGAGAATACGTGAGCGTAGAAATTGAACGAATCGTTGGGTTTTTATGCCGGTTTTTCTTTTACGTGTCAGCCTGTGAAGCCTGGTCTTCCCTTGTTCGAGTGAAATATAGAGAGAGAAACGTTGCCCCGGCTTGTAATGTTCAAAGATTATACTGTGATAATCGGGTTGTTGTATCTTCTGAATATGGCTGTCAACCGGTTTAAGCTCTTCCATAATAAGGTCGATCTCTTTCCAGTTGAGAGAGGAGAGAGTACTGCTCACTTTACTTCCTACAGTACATTTTTAATTGAGTTACAGAAAGATTCGTAATCATCCTGAGAAAAAAATACTAAGTAGACTTCCCTGGGTAAACTGTTTTTATCGAGGTATTCTTTAATCGTTTTGTATGCAATTGGACCGGCCAACTCTTTTGGAAAACCGTAGACCCCGGTCGATATGGCCGGGAAGGCTACCGAATTAATTCCGGTTTCCATGGCGAGCCGCAGGCTATTGCCGTATGCCGCGCTCAACTCCTCTTTCTCCTTGTTTTTTCCTCCGTGCCATACCGGACCCACGGTATGGATTACATATGAAGCCGGGAGATTTCCCGCGGAGGTTATGACCGCTTTGCCGGTAGGCAGACCGTCGGGATACCGATGCGAACGGATCTCTTTGCACTCTTCCAGGATTGTCGCCCCTCCCTCCCTGTGGACGGCCCCGTCTACTCCACCGCCTCCGAGGAGGCTGCTGTTGGCCGCGTTGACCACGGCATCGGTCTTGATTTCGGTGATATCGCCTCTTTGTACAATGAGGCGTCCGTTAATAAACTTTTTCATAGAACCCTCCAGTTACTTTTTCCCTCTCCCTTTCTTCTCCTTACCGTTAAGAAAAGATTTTCCGGACGGCGTTAAGAAGGGCAGCAGTTTCATCATCGGTGCCGACGGTAATGCGGACAAAATCTTTTGTTTTTTGGCTGTTGAAGAATCGGACCAAGATGCCCTTCCGTTTCAACCTCTTATAAATAGTTTGACCGGCAATTCCCGGTTTTCCCGCGAAAACGAAATTTGCTTTGGACGGCAACACATTCCACCCCATCGCGCGAAGTTCGCCGGATAAATTTTCTCTAGTCGCGATAATTTTACTGTTGATTTCCCGGTAGTAGGTATCATTTTCTACCGCTATTTCTCCAATTTTCTGAGAGAGGGTATCCACGGGATAGGAATTGAATGAATCCTTTGTGGTCCTTAAACCGGCTATCATTTCGGGGTTACCGACAGCGTATCCAAGCCGGATTCCTGCCAAAGATCTGCTTTTGGAGAGCGTTCGTACAATGATGAGGTTGTTATATCGGGGAAGGAGCGTGACCGCGCTTTCCCCCCCAAAATCTATATACGCTTCATCGATGATGACCGGAGTTACCGGGGAAACTGCGTTAAGAAACGTTTCAATGCGATCGAGGTTTTGGAAAATTCCGGTCGGCGCGTTGGGATTGGGAAAGATTATTCCGCAGCATGGTCCCTGTTGAGTGAATTCATATAAATCGATACTAAAATCTTCCCTTAACGGAATTGTTCCGGAAGGCAGCTGGTAAAATTTGCAATATACCGGATAAAAGCTGTAGGTAATCTCTGGAAAAAGGACCGGTCCTAAAGAGCCTTCAAAAAAGGCGTAAAAAGCGAAAGAAAGCACTTCATCGGAGCCGTTTCCGACAAATACGGAATCGATATCGACATCATGCAGCTTTGAAATGGCACCGCGCAGTTTTACGGCCTCCGGATCGGGATAGAGACGAAGCCGTCCGATATCGAGGGTTTTCAGATACTCCGCCACCTGCGGTGCCGGCGGATAAGGGTTTTCATTGGTGTTCAGTTTAATATAGGAACGGTCCTGTGGTTGTTCCCCGGGTGTATAAGGTGTCAATTGGTGTAGCCGTTTGGAAAACATGGCACTGAATAGTATCACTAATCGGAGCACATTGTTCAAGTGAGTTGATGAGGAGAGGGCCGGACCGGGAACGCGAAATGTGAACTCACTTTTCAGTGGGCCCCTGTTATGAAAGGCCCATCAATTTTTTTATTTCCGAAACCATATAAAACGATCCGGTTACGATCACCGGTGTTCTCTCTTGGGAAAGTTCCAACGCTTTGGATAATGCTTCTTCCGGTGACCGAAGAAGCATGCATGACCCGTGAAGAGCGGAAAAGCAGGTGAAGAGTTCCCGCGGATTGCTTTTTTTAAATGTTCCGGGGGTAGAAATGATGATTTTTGAGAAATGGGGTGCCAGCTGTAAGGCCATCGTCTTATGGTCCTTTCCAATTACTGAACCGTACACAAGAATTTTTTCTCCGGGGAAAAGTTTATTTGTGAACGCGACAAGCCGTGCTATGGACGAAGGGGTATGAGCGCCGTCGAGTAAAATCGGCGGTTTTCGGGATGCGATTTCCATTCGCCCGAAAATAACGGTCTTTTCCAATCCTCGTAAAAACTGTTCAATCTTAGGCCTGGATTGATTGGGTGATGTTTTTCCGGTTTCCGTTCGCTGGGGGGGGGAGTGGGTGTGGTGCGATCGATTTGACACGAGTGCGTTCGAAAAGAGGCCTTGAGCGGCAAGAAGGGCCAACGCGCTGTTCTCCGCCTGCACATCACCTAATAGCCGGATTGTGGTCCGGTGTGTTGAGCCGTCACACCAGGAATAGTTGACAATTGTTCCAAATGTATCTTCGTCAACGGAACTCTCCGAGGTCAATGAAATCAATTCATCCTTTAAAAAGATCAACGGCGCGTTTCGTTCCTTTGCGGTCCGAGTGATAACCTGCGTTACCGGTTCTTGTTGATATCCGGAGTAAACCGGAATATTTTTTTTAATTATGCCGGCTTTCTCCGTTGCGATTTGTTCCAGCGTATCGCCGAGAATATCGGTATGTTCCAATTCCACCGGCGTGATGATGGAAGCCTCAGGAGAAACAACATTTGTCGCGTCCAGTCGTCCGCCGATCCCGGTTTCTACAACCACCCAGGAGCAGTTCATCTCTTTAAACGTGAGAAAGGCCAATAAGGTCAAGAGTTCGAATGTTGTTGGAGCTTCTTCGCCGAATCTATCCGCGATGATGCCGCTTTCAATCAGCCGCCGCATCATTTCGATTAAACGAACAAGAAGAGGGTCATCCGGCTGTCTGCCGCAAACGGTAATCCGTTCTTTATATGAAATCACATGGGGAGAGGTATAGAGTCCGGTTATAAAACCCGCTTCAGTTAAAATTGAGGAGAGGAACGCCGCGGTGGACCCTTTCCCTTTCGACCCGGCTATATGCACCGTTTTGTAGGTTTGATGGGGGTTTCCGAATTGTTCAAGGAGGAACCGCATCCGTGCCAGTTTGTATTCCCGTACCGATGCGGGGGTCGTCTTTTCGAAATTGGTAAACGATTCTATGTAAGAAAACGCTTCGTCTATGGTTCTGAACGGCATATTTGGTATTCTACTCTACGATCAGATTATTCGGGGCGTTTCCGAAGGGCGAAAGCATGAGCGTCAAATCCTTCATAATCCGCCAGCGTTACCACGTGAGGCTTCAATGTCGCATATCCGCCCGATGTTACATGGATCACGGACGAATATTTGAGAAAATCCCGTACCGATACGGCGGAGAAGGTGTGCGCCGTTCCTCCCGTGGGCAACACCGCGTTAGGACCGGTCGCGTAATTAGCGGCGGAGAAGGGGGTGTTCTGTCCTAAAAGGACCTCTCCCGCGTTTCGTATCGCACTCAACGTCTCGAACGGTTCTCGAGTAGCAATCTGCAGGTGTTCCGGCGCGAACCGGTTTACCAGTTCGATCCCTTCTTCGATCGATTCAGTTACATAGATACCGCCGTAACCGGAAAAAACATCTATAAGAAAACTCTTTCTCGGTTCAGGCATCTCATCGATATACGCTCCGGCTCTTTGTGCCGCCTCCTCGGCTAACAATTGAGAGGGGGTGAAGAGGAGCGCCTGCGAATCCGAGCCGTGTTCCGCTTCGATTAAGAGATCGAGGGCCGCCTTTTCCGGGTCGGCGTCGGCGTCGGCAAGGATAATCGATTCCGAGGGGCCTGCCGGCAGCCCGACATCCACCGTTCCATAGAGAATCCGTTTCGCTGCGGTTACGTACATGCTTCCCGGGCCGACGATTTTTTTCACCGGTTCGATAGATTCCGTGCCGAATGCCAGAGCGGCTATGGCGTGCGCCCCTCCGACTCTATAGATTTCTTCGATTCCGCAGACGGAAGCAGTATAGAGACAGGCCGGATCGACACTGCCGTTTTCGCCGGGCGGTGTGACCATACAGATCCGTTCTACTCCCGCTAAAAAGGCCGGGATTGCCATCATATAAAGCATAGAGGGAAAACTGCCCCGTCCGCGAGGAATGTAGAGCCCTACCGAAGAAATCGGGACCGCCCTTTCACCGGCGAGAATACCCGGCCGCACTTCGCACATTTCCATGCCGGTCGGTTTTTGTATTTGATGAAACCGTCGGACATTTTCAATCGCAAAATCGAGCGACTCCTTTACCCGCGGATTAAGATTTTCTTTCGCCTCTCGGATCTCCGCCTCGGATACACGCAGGGCGATATCTGAGAGGTCTACGGCGTCGAAACGGGACGTGAACTCCCGTAGTGCCGAATCACCGTTTGAGCGGACTTCATTGATGATCGTTTTAATATTCTCCCGCACCCCGCTGATATCAAGCTCGGATCGGAGGATTATTTTTTTCTGTTCCTCCTGAGTAAGGGAATTCCACTTTTTAACGGTAATAGTCATGATATGGAGCCTCTTTCAAAATAGTAGTTTGTGGTTATTACTGCCATTGCCCCCTACTGTAGCAAGCCGGACCGGATTTGTCGAGTTCTCCGGTACTATATCCGGCTGAGGGTGAACGGTGTGGTGGTAAAAACTCCCCGGCTTGATACTTTTTCAAGAACACCCTATTATCTGCACATAATGAATCCAAGAGGCAGGAGTTTATTATGAATTATTTTTTAACCGAAGAACAGCAAATGATAAAGGAGACCGCGGAGAGAATCGCCGTAGAGAAGATAGCTCCTATTGCTGCCGAGTACGATGAAGAACAGAAGTTCCCGCACGAAATCGTGAAAAT
>CAZJBZ010000012.1:0-24945 GCA_964543975.1 uncultured Spirochaetales bacterium | reverse complement strand
AATAGGCTGAGACCCGCCAAGCCCTTCCGTTGTCATACGGCTTCCGGCAACACCTAAATCGATCAGCGCCTCTTTAATTGCTTCCGCTCTCGCTTTGGACAACGGTTTCAGCTCCTCCTCCTGTTCTCTTTTCGCCCTAACCGGGTCATCCCAAAATACCATAGAAGCGTGTCCTTCGATTCGTATTCTGTATTGGCTGTATTTCTTAAGAATTTCCGCTAAACGGGCGAGGGTCTTCATGTTTTTCTCGGCTTTTTCCGCATCAACATTCCGATAATCCGCGGTATTCGGTGCAAAGTAGATACTTGATATACGTATTTTGAGTTTATTCCCCTCTTGAATAACCAATATATCGACATCGATCGTTTTTCGAATTGTTATACTGTTGTCGAGTTCGTCGCTTATGGTAAAGATAAGCGGATACGTTTCGGCGGCCTGTACCAATTCACCGGTATCGGACAACCCGTGCCAGATTATCGCACGCGCGGGGGTCCCTTTTCCGGAGTACTCGGTAAACTGATTACCCATCGGGTCTCGAATTTCTAACCTCCACTGCCTGATGGGGCTGAGATCATCTACATCGATGTTGATGTTTAATTCATCGTCGGTCCCGTCGTTGTCAGGTGAAAAAGGCTGAGGACGCAGAGTGATATCGGCTTCCGGCGGAAGCGTGTCTAAACGGAACTGTCTGGAGTGTGCAACGGGCCGGTTGCCCTTGGTGTACTCGACCGTTAAAACTCCCCGGTAGTTCCCGTTCGGCGCGTCCCGGTTGTCTGCGGTCCTTCCGTTCCAGCGAATCGATCGTGGAGGAGCAGTCGTGCCTTGATACGTTTTTTGAGTGCCTGTTTCAGGGTGGACTATTGCAAGGGTCCATGAAGCAATACCTTCTTCCAACCCTACAAAACTTTGAAAGCTAATAGTGTCGTCTTTGCCGTCTCCATTCGGCGAGAATGCTTTTGAAGAGACGGTAATATAGACATTCGTCTGTCTCGTATCCACGGTAACGAGCGATGTGTGGGCGGTAGTTCTGTTACCTGCCTCATCGACGGAGACGACTTGGTAGCGGTACTCTCCGTCGGGGACCCGGTTTCCGTTCTCGTCCCTGCCGTCCCAGGAAAACTCCGCGACACTGCCTTCCCAGTAATAACTTCTCACCACATCTCCGTCCGCTTCGACAATCGTCCCTTCCCACAATTTCTCTTCACTGCTCTCCTGGATGATCTTCAACTCATCCAGCCGTCCGTCGCCGTCGGGTGAGAACACCGAGACGGCGGCAGCCACCTCCACCTCGGGATAGTCGGTGTCCACGACAATTGATCCGGTCGCAGCACGAGGCCTGTTCCCGTTGCGGTAAACGAGCGAGAGTTCTCCCCGATACCGTCCGTCGGCCACCGTACGCCGGTCCTCACCGCGCCCGTCCCACTGCATTCGTTCAGGGACCTGCTCCCGGCCTTCGAACCGCCGCACCGGCCCCCCGCCTTCACCGGTGACCACAAGCTCCCATCGCTCGACACCGTCCTCTACCTCCACCGTCGGCAGAAACGTCACCACATCCCGTTCACCATCGGCGTTCGGTGAGAACGCGGCACTATCGGAAGAGACCTGCACCGGCGTCTCCCTCGTGTCCACGTCAAAAACCACCGGCTCACTCTCACCCCGGTTGCCGGCGCTGTCCACAGAGACCAGCGTGTACCGATACGCTCCGTCGGCCGCCACCTTCCCGTCCTCTCCGCGGCCGTCCCAGACCACCTTCCGGGCGGCATTCCCGCGCCAGGAAAACTCCTTGACCACACCACCATCGGCATCGCGAATCGTCCCTTCCCACAGCTCCTCTTCACTGCTCTCCTGGTACAGCGTCACCTCGTCTTTGTTCCCGTCTCCGTTCGGCGAGAAGACCTCCACATCCGCTTTCACGCTGCCGCTCGGCTCAGTGACATCGATGACCATCTCCGGTGTCTCTTCCCGCGGATTGTTCCCGTTCACATACAGCACCGACAGCTCTCCGCGATACCCGCCTTCGGCAAGCCGCCTCCCGGCATCATCACGACCGTCAAACCGTACGAGGGCAGGTACCTCTTCTCCGCCTCCGTAGCGCCGCCGTTCGACTCCCGAACCGTCACGGACGATAAACTCCCATTCCGCGATCCCTTCCTGCACCGGTACCTCAAACCGCACCTCTACCTCGTCCTTCACCCCGTCGCCATCCGGCGAAAACGTCCCCCGGTTAATCGAGACCCTGATCGGTCGGGGAGCGGTATCCACGGTAACGAGCGATGTGTGGGCGGTAGTTCTGTTACCTGCCTCATCGACGGAGACGACTTGGTAGCGGTACTCTCCGTCGGGGACCCGGTTTCCGTTCTCGTCCCTGCCGTCCCAGGAAAACTCCGCGACACTGCCTTCCCAGTAATAACTTCTCACCACATCTCCGTCCGCTTCGACAATCGTCCCTTCCCACAATTTCTCTTCACTGCTCTCCTGGATGATCTTCAACTCATCCAGCCGTCCGTCGCCGTCGGGTGAGAACACCGAGACGGCGGCAGCCACCTCCACCTCGGGATAGTCGGTGTCCACGACAATTGATCCGGTCGCAGCACGAGGCCTGTTCCCGTTGCGGTAAACGAGCGAGAGTTCTCCCCGATACCGTCCGTCGGCCACCGTACGCCGGTCCTCACCGCGCCCGTCCCACTGCATTCGTTCAGGGACCTGCTCCCGGCCTTCGAACCGCCGCACCGGCCCCCCGCCTTCACCGGTGACCACAAGCTCCCATCGCTCGACACCGTCCTCTACCTCCACCGTCGGCAGAAACGTCACCACATCCCGTTCACCATCGGCGTTCGGTGAGAACGCGGCACTATCGGAAGAGACCTGCACCGGCGTCTCCCTCGTGTCCACGTCAAAAACCACCGGCTCACTCTCACCCCGGTTGCCGGCGCTGTCCACAGAGACCAGCGTGTACCGATACGCTCCGTCGGCCGCCACCTTCCCGTCCTCTCCGCGGCCGTCCCAGACCACCTTCCGGGCGGCATTCCCGCGCCAGGAAAACTCCTTGACCACACCACCATCGGCATCGCGAATCGTCCCTTCCCACAGCTCCTCTTCACTGCTCTCCTGGTACAGCGTCACCTCGTCTTTGTTCCCGTCTCCGTTCGGCGAGAAGACCTCCACATCCGCTTTCACGCTGCCGCTCGGCTCAGTGACATCGATGACCATCTCCGGTGTCTCTTCCCGCGGATTGTTCCCGTTCACATACAGCACCGACAGCTCTCCGCGATACCCGCCTTCGGCAAGCCGCCTCCCGGCATCATCACGACCGTCAAACCGTACGAGGGCAGGTACCTCTTCTCCGCCTCCGTAGCGCCGCCGTTCGACTCCCGAACCGTCACGGACGATAAACTCCCATTCCGCGATCCCTTCCTGCACCGGTACCTCAAACCGCACCTCTACCTCGTCCTTCACCCCGTCGCCATCCGGCGAAAACGTCCCCCGGTTAATCGAGACCCTAATCGGTGTGGGAGTCGTATTGATAATAATATTATCCAAAGTGATTTGAGTCGAATTTCCGGCGCGATCGGTACTGGAAATAACATACCGGTAGACGCCATCCGCTGAGAGGATGCCGTCGTCATTTTTACCGTCCCACGTTACTAAATCAGGGGTGCTCTTTTCCCAGGAAAAGGTCCTGACCGTTTTGTTCGATGAATCCACGATGTTCGCCTTCCAAACGATTTCTTTCGAACCCGATTGTTCGATGATCAGCACATCCTGTTTTCCATCGTTGTTAGGGGAAAAAACGGTGTAGGGTGAGTTAAGTTCAACTTCCGGGTCCATCGTGTCAATCGTGATCGTTGTAGGTTTACTGGTTCCTCTGTTGCCGTTATCGTCCCACGCTTCCAGCCGGTAGGTATAGGTACCGTCGGGAGCAACCACACCCCCGTCGGTCTTTCCGTCCCACACCAACTCTTCCGGGACCGGGATTCCTTCTTTGATTGCGGTCAATCCTCTGAAAAATTCTTTTATTCCGGTCCCGGGCGGGCGCTGTTCTTTATTCGGTATTGTTTTGATGCTATTCCCGTTATCGTCCTCGATAATAAGGTTGAAACCTTTTACGTAACGCTGCTCTTCAATTGTGAGTGGAATAATGAGACGGTCCTGTGTTCCGTCGAAATCGGGGGAAAAAAACTCCTCGGTCGTACTGAGAGTGATATCGGGAGGTGTAATATCCCTTGCTTCGAAGGGAAGTGAGAAACCGGCACCGATTGCCCATACATCGTTTTGTAAAGGCGCCGCCGAAGTGTGAATATCCATGCGTGGTTTGTTCTCTTTTTCCTTTTTACCAACCGGAAAAGAGAAAGAGAGCCCGAGAGCAAAAGGGATCGGCCGCGGATTGTTATCGATATAATCCGCCACATCGAGAATATAGGTAGCGTTCAGTGAGAACACGTCAAAAAGCGTGACTTCCGTCCCGACACCTAATCGAACATCCTGAAATGTCGGAAAACTGAGGTCCCCGTAGATTCCGAAAGTAACAGCGTCGGTATCGATAAAGTCGAAGGAGACCGCAAAAGCGGGGGTAAAAGGTGGAAAGGCGTATCCTTTTCCGAGTCCTCGGATAGCAGCACCCCAGGTGAAGTTCTTCAGAAAACCGAGATTCCCCGGAAGATGCAGAAAACCGAAGTCCAGTCCCAAACCCCAATCTGTTCCGAAGGAGGCACCCAGGCCGGCCCCTGCGTATAAATGGGGAAAAACATCTTTTGAAAAGTGAAAATGGACGGAACCCCATGTATCGCCATACAAAGATTCAAAAGGTGAATAAAAAAAGGTACCGTTGCCTCCGAAAACACCGATCCGTGTGGGTACAGTTAAACCTAAGTTTGCCGCATGACCGATCCCTGATACCGCTCCTAGGCCCACCACATTGATGTAATTGGCATGGAGCGTTACGGCCTGTACATCGGCGGTCAGGGAGGGATTGAGCATCGTATTGGGAGAGTGGTGATACAAAACTGAATTGCCGCCCGTAGAGAGGGCTTCGGGAGAAATCATGTCTTGTATTCCGCTCTGGGAGTAAAGCCGCAGCGCTGCTCCCGATAGTAAGAGGATAATAACTGAAAAAAATAGATGTTTTGTCTTCATAGTTCCCTTTACGGATTAATGATGTACGTGAACTCTCCTTCGACCCTTTCCTGACGAACCGGTCTGGAGAACTTCCAACGCAGAAGTGTATCTCGGATGATACGGTCGACCCTTTCGTTCCCGGAAGATTTTTCTTTATAAATATGCGTTATCATGCCGTCGGGCCCGATAATGAACGAAAATGTGATTTCTGTTTTTCTGGTAAACTGGGACAAGAGGTTTGACGGCAATTCGGCCGCGATCGAAGGTCCGATGTTCGGTTGGGGAGAAATGGCAAGGCTTCCTAATTTAATTTGAAACTCGTTACCCTGGTCGATACCGTTATACCGGTCCTGCTGTTCCTCGGGTTCAGGCTGCGGCGGGGTAGGTACAGTATAGGACTCGTCTTGTTCGGGTGTCGTCTCTTCCGTTACTGATTCTTCGGTGGTAGGAACTTCGGATGACGACTCCGTTTGTTCTTCACTCTCCGTGGTATTTTCCCGTATCGTTTCAGCTGCCGGTTCCTTCTCGTATTCAGGTTCCGTCGGTTCGACTTCAGGTTCTTCAATCAGCGGTTCTTCGATGACCTCCTGCTCAGTGTCCACCGCTTCCTTGGTTTCAGGGATGGTGGTTATTGCCGATATTTCTACGATCATTGGTCCGACATATTCGGCCGGTTCACCGAGCTTGATAAAATCACCGTATTCAAATATGAGAAAAAGAACAACGTGGAATGCACACGCGATAAAAACGCTGAGTAGAATTCTCTGTTTTTCACTTGAATGGAGTGTTCGCATATTTCCCGTGGTCCCGTCCCCTGCTATTCCTGTATATTCCTCGTCTTCAGGTTTACTCCCTGGAAACTATTATTTCTCAAAAGATCGAGTATTTCTACCAAGAGGCTGTAGGGAATATCTTTATCACCTTCCAAAATGATGGTGCGTTGTATTTCCTCGTCGGCTTGTTGATCTTGGTTTTTTATTTCTGCCAACCGCTCGTCCAACGATTGTATCGTGTGCTTTTCTTTGTTAAGGTAAATTTCCTCACGAGAAGCCACGGAAATAACGATTCTCGTCATTGCAACCGGTTCGGAGGAACTGGAAGCAGGAAACGTCAATCCGATACCGGGAGTCACTATAAACGTGGTGGCGACCATAAAAAAGATTACCAGCTGAAACACCACATCAATGAGCGGCACGAGATCGACCGTGGCCTGCGGTTTCAGTCTACGTTCGAATTTCATTATTAGTCTTCCTTTGATACGCTCGTTTTTCGATTGTTTCCCAAAAGGAGTACCAATTCATTGACCCTGTTTTCCAAACGAACGATGATGTGATTTACCTTATTGACCAGATAGTTGTAAAAAACGATTGATGGAACAGCGATTATGAGGCCTGCAGCAGTGGTCAGAAGGGCTTCAGATACACCTTTAGCAAGGAGTGTGGGGTCACCCACCGAACCGAACTTACCCAATACGCCGAACGCTTCGATATTTCCGATTACCGTTCCCAATAGTCCCAACAATGGAGCAATATGAGCAATGGTACCGAGAGCTGATAGAAACCGTTCCAGGTGAGGTATCTCCTGATTCGCCCCGTCCATTATCACCTCTTTCTGAATATGTTCGGGAAAATTTCTGTGTTCTATCCCGATGCGCATAAGATTGGTTATTGGAGATGGATTATTGTCGCATATCGACAACGCCTCGTCGAAATGGCCTTTCTCGAGCGACGATTTTAACCGCTGTATTAATTTCTCCTCATCAACTCGGATTCTACGGAAATAGAGGAGACGTTCTACAATAATAGCCGTAGCAATAGGAGAAAGTGCAATGATTATCCAAAGGATAATTCCTCCGTCTTGTAATATCCTCAGCATGGTAACTCCTTAAAACGTTATTTTCATTGTTGCGGTGAATTGAAAACCGATGTCCTTATACGGTTTCCACATATAGCGCGGTTCATCGGACATAAAAACTGATAATATATCGGAAGCTTCGATATTAATCATGATGTTTTTTGAAAAACGGTAGTAACCTGAAACTCCCAATAAAGGTAATTGCATTGTTTTCTCAAGACCTGTTGAGAACCCGATGGTAACAACTGATCCGAGTTTTTTTGTGGGAGTATGAATGTCACCCTCCAACGAAATGATATTAACGGGAATTAAATCCTGCTGTAAAAAATATACTCCCTTCCAGCCGGTATGAAAAGTAAAAAGAGGTTCGATCGTCCATTCGAAACGGGCGGAGGGTTCAAGCGTAATTCCACTGTAGAGGGAGGTGGAAAAAAACCCGTTTAAATCGTTCAATTGTGAACAGTAGGGTAGATGACTATTCCACACGGCCGAGAAACTGCCGGAAAGCTGCGCCCCTTTCCATAAGAGTACCGTGATGTCGAATCCCGTAAACCACCCTCGGTTATCGTTCAACTCTTCGGGTAGTTCAGCAAGACTGCATTGCGAGACAAGCTCGATAAAAGTAACCGGTCTATGGGCGTAACCCCCTTCTACCGAGGTGGTGAGAAAAGGGAAGGGCGTTACCGTAAAAGAAACGGTGAACGGAAACAGATGAGTTCCCGGTGATAAAAACGTCCATCCCGCCTCTATCTCCGTACGGAACCGTTCGGATACGATCCATCTACCGAAAAGTGAGCTCTTGATTCGGTGAAGATCGTTAGGCGATTGTTGATAATTTCCCGCTGAAAAGGAGCGATAATCGTAACCTATCCGCAAACCGGTTTTCAACTTTTCAAAAAGGAGTTCTCCCGTGAGCAGCCCGGAAGGCAGTAGTTCGGAAAACTGTTCGGTCGTACTTCCTCTATTCATGATTGTTATATAATCAAACTGAGGAGTAAGAGTGAGTTTAAAATGATCACTGAACGGAAATGAGAGCAGAATATCGGTTTTCAATTTACGGGTTATTCGTGAATCATAGATGGAGTTGTTTTGGAGGCCTAATTCCAATTCATGAAAACTACCGTTCATGTTGATGGAAAGTGGTTTAACCGACAGATTAAGATCTCCCGCGATGGTATCCGTTCTTGTATAGTGGAACTGCGGTTCCGGAGTAAAAAAACTGCCGTCCATGACTGTGTGACTAAAGTCAAGTGTAAATTGAGGTCGTGGTCCCAGTTTCGCCAGATAGATCGACGCAAAAAGATGGTTGCTGTAACCCGCTCCAAGTTCAGCTTGTACAGCCAGCTCCTTTTCCTTTATTTGCTCGGACAAGACAAGCGAGGTGCCGGGGACCACCAGCCGCAATGCCGGCGGGGCAGGTTGGAGAATGGAAGGTTCCGCAGGTTTTACGGTCTGCGTTTTTACGACCTCCTCAGGTAATGGAGGAGTGCCTTCCTCAGGATGAATAATTTCAACTTCTCGTGGTTGAGCGATTGAATCCGGAACAACCGGCATGATTTTTTCCGGTTGGATTTCTGGTACCGCTTCAGGCGTAAAATCGATATCTGTATCCTGAGATTGTCCGAAGAGAGACGGTAGGAGGCAAAATAAGAGAATACTGTATAGCCGGTGCTTATTGACGCGTTTCATTGAACCCCCTCCAGAAGTCGGCCGCTTTCTTCTGCCCATGACGATCGAGGAAAATCCCTTTTGAGGCGGGAAACCAACCGTCGCACGCTACTCGTATTTCCGTTTATTCGCTCCATTTCCGCCGCCCTATAGAGCGACCGGGCGAATAGATCGTTTGTGACTTCTCGCCGGACCGACAAGGAGATATCGTGGTACGACTCAAAGACCGATTGAAAATGAGAAAGAGCGTTTTCATACTCTTTTTTACCGGAAAAATATTCTCCTAAGAGAAAATTTGCCTTAATGGAGGCGGCGGAATCATTGGAGGGGAGAATATCCTGAAGCAATGAATATGCCTCTTCCTCTTTTATTTGCTGGTCTAGAAGATAATACTCCGCCAGGGCGAGAATTGCCTCCCTGCCTCGATCGGTTTCGGTCCCTCCTGACTGCTGTATTTTACTCTTTAACTCTGCTTCCTTTTCTGTACTGCCTGTGATTAAAAACCTCAATCTGCTTATAATCCGTTCAACTTCATCGTATTTTGAAAGGTTTGGATAATCATCGGTGAGGGTAAGGTAGAGTTCCAGGCTTTTTTCATAATCTTCACGTTTCATATACAGTTCCGCTGTCTTTCGGATTGCCTCGGGTCGAAAGGAACTTGTCTTATAATCACGTATTAATTTTTCCCATAGAAGGATAGCTTCGGCCGCGTCATCAGTCTCAGTTGCGGCTTCTCCTCCGTAATAGAGGACTGCATCTCCATACTCGCCCTGCGGGAAAAGCCGCTCGTATTCCTGGTAAACTTCTTTTGCTCTTTGGTATCTGTCATTCCTAAAATAGAGGTCCGCTAAATAAAAAAGCGCGTCGTCCCGAAGAGCGCTGTCTGGGTGTTCCCTCGAAAAACTCCTGAACGTTAAAACCGCTTCTTCTATATTCCCCGTTTTCCCAATTTCACGGGCATAACCCAGCAGTGCGTCATCCGCTAAGGAGGAGTTGGGAAATCGTTTATTGAGAAGGTCGTAGGTTTGTGCCGATTCCCGGTGTTTATTCAAAGAATGATAACTTCTTGCCTGAAGGAACATCGCTTTTTGAGTTATGATTTTTTTTTCGCTGTCTGTGATTAGATCATCGAAAACGGCGACTGCCTGCTCATACTCGTTTCTCTCCATATAACAGAGCCCTTGCAGGAAGAGAGATTCTAAGAAATAAGCGTTATTTGGGAACTGCTCGGCGCAGACTTTTAAAACCGTAAGAGAATCCCCATACCTTTTTTGCCGATAAAGAGCAAACCCGTTATAGTAACAAGCGGCCGGGACCACATCACGAAACGTTTCCCGTTCAAAGAGGGTATTCAATCCATCGGAAGTGAGAAGGTCTTCGGTTATCCGTGAGAAGTAGGATATAGCCGTCTCATAACGGTCAAGTCGATAATGGGCCGAACCGGCGAAATAGGCATGAAGATAGAAAAGTTCGGGATTATTCTCTCTGAGTTTAGGAAAACGATTATCAACTATTTGGGATTGTGTTACTACTTTGCTGTAATCTTCCTGAATTATACGGACTTTTTCTAAGTCGATGGTTCTTTCTACATCGTTCGGATATACATCGAGATACTCTGTTAATACCGTTTCAGCCTCATCGTACTTTTTCAGATGTTCGAGTAGAGTAATTTTAAGGTTCGTTAAATCTCTGTAAAGATAAGTATCGCTTCGTGTAAGTCCGGAATTGACTGCGTCGAGAGCCTCCTGAATGTTTCCTGACCTGTATAACGCGTACCCAAGACGGTAATGCGCTTCAGTCATTGTATCCGACCCGTCATCCAGAAGAAGCGCGTTCCGATAATCTTCCATTGCTTGCGGGAGATTGTTTTCCGCAAGAGCGAGGTTGCCTCGTTTTACATGGATTTGAGGGTAGTCCGCTGCGTGTTCATTACGATAGGTTGTTAAGAGTGACTTTGCCCTGTTGATTCCGTCGGACGTGATATAAATATCGGCTAACGTCAATGGAACAATGGGAGGTAAATCGGTCTCCTTCCGAATATTCCACACCCGTGTCAAAAAATATTCCGCTAATTCCAACTCCTCGCGCTCGTAACTTTCTATACCTGCCTGGACCCAAAACTCTTTTATCATCTCCGGCTTCCCGGAAAAACGGCTCTCAATTTCGATAAGGAGTGAAGCCATCCTTTCCCGGTCGTTCTCCATGTGGGCCATAAAATAGAGACGGTGATACGCGACGAGAGCTACGGATTCGGAGGCATTGAGACACTGTCTGTAGAGCTCGGCAGCTTTCTCCTTTTCGTTCAATTCGAATTTGGCTTCCGCTCTATAGAGCAGCAATTGGGAAGCGCTTGTTGTCGCGGCAGTCTGTATTTGTGAAGAGGTCCCAAATTGGATAAGCTTCCGATACTCGCCCTCTTGATAAAGGTAATCGGCCACATGAAGAATAATCTGCTGTAATCTCTCGGAATCGGGAAACTGGGTAGTAAAATCGTATACCGCGTTTTGTGTTTCTTCAATCTTTTTCAACCGAAGGAGTGTAAGAATTGTAAAGTACGAATTTGACGCATCGTTTGGAGAGTGCTTAAAAAAAGCAAATGCCTCTTTATACCGATCTAAATGAAAGGCGCACATTCCCTGATAAAACGGTAGGGATGAGCTGAATTGATTATTCGGGTACCGTTTTTCAAGGAAGGTAAACAACTCAAGAGCTTTCTCATAATTGTGAAGCTGGTAGAGCGTGTACGCTTTTCGGTAGTAGACTTTCGGCAGAAGAGCGGAATCCGGAAAGTCTCGAAGAAACGCGTCATATCTTTTCAAAGCTTCTTCGAATTCTCCGTCTTGAAAAATCAATTCGACTTCATAAAACTGCTCGAAGTCGTTCTCTAATCCATAGAGTGTCCCGACGGACAAAAGGAAAAGAAAAAGTATTAAAAACGTTACTCTTCTCATCGCTACTAAGTATATCACAAACATATTATTTCGACCGCATCCGAGGCATCTGTGAATGGCTTCTATCATCATATATTAAGTATAATTAAACGAGAGTATTCTGTAAATTGACCCGTTCTCGATTCAATAAGGTTTCTTGAGTAATAACCGTGAAGTATGATACGGTAAAACTGATCATGACCCACGAAATACGATTTACAGTGAGGAGGATTATATGAAACCTGTTTTTGGTATAATTGTCGGGAACAGAGGATTCTTCCCGGATATACTGGCTAAAGAAGGGAGAAAGGAAATAACCGACGCGCTCGATAAGAGCAACTGCGATTACGTTTTGTTATCTGAAAATGATACTGAGCTGGGAGCAGTCGTCTCTTTGGAAGACGCAAAAAAATGCGCGAAACTTTTTAACGATAACAGCGATCGGATTGACGGTATTATTGTGACGCTTCCCAATTTCGGAGAAGAAAGAGGAATCGTCGATACACTTAAATTGACGGATTTCGACGTTCCGGTCCTGATTCAGGCTACTCCGGATGAAATAAAAAAAGCGGACATTTCACGACGACGTGATTCTTTTTGCGGCAAGATGTCAACCTGCAACAACCTGAAGCAGTACGGAATCCTTTATTCACTTACGAAAAACCACACCGTCGCAGTCGATAGTGACGATTTTCAGAAAGATTTGAAATGGTTTAAAGGCGTCTGCATGGTTGTAAAGGGTATGCGGGGGGCCAGAATAGGGGCCATCGGCGCGCGCCCTGCCGCTTTTAACACCGTTCGGTATAGTGAAAAAATATTGGCTGATCACGATATTACCGTAGAAACATTGGACCTTTCGGAAGTGTTCGGACAGATCGATCGACTATCGGACGGGGATAACGACGTAAAAAAGAAGCTCAGCTCAATTGAGCAGTATATTCCAACAGGCGGTGTGCCGAAAGATAATATCATGAAAATGGCCAAACTGGGTGTTGTTTTCGACCGGTTTATCGATGAAAACGACCTCGATGCCACAGCCGTGCAATGCTGGACGGCAATGGAAGAGTATCTGGGCATCGTGCCGTGCACCGTTATGAGTATGTTGAGTAATTCCGGAAAACCGAGCGCGTGCGAAGTCGATGTAACGGGGGCGCTTGGAATGTATGCTCTTATGCTGGCATCGGGAGAACCGAGCGCGCTTCTCGATTGGAACAACAACTACGGCGATGATCCGAATAAGTGTGTGGCGTTTCACTGCAGTAATCTGCCGAAAAGCTTTTTCACGGACGTTAAAATGGATTACCAACAGATCATCGCGGGTGATGTTGGAAAAGAAAATACGTACGGGACCTGTGAAGGAAGAATAAAAGCGTGCGACATGAGTTTCGCCCGATTTTCAACAGACGATGTGAACGGACGGTTATTGAGTTACATCGGTGAAGGGAAGTTCACCGACGATACCATGGAAACCTTCGGCGGTTACGGGGTGGTTGAAATTCCGAATCTGCAGAAACTGTTGCGTTTTATCTGCATGAACGGTTTTGAACACCATGTGGCGGTAAACCAGTCAACAGTTGCCGATATTCTCTATGAAGCTTTCACTACTTATCTAGGTATCGATACCTACTATCACTGTTAGACACCATTTTCAAGCCGCACATGGACAGAATTAGTAAATGCAAAGCTCGCGTTCCGGTATCCTTTTCCGGGACACGAGCTTTCTTTGCAGGAAAGGAGCAATTATGAGAACTTTGCCTTAATGGCGGCGAAAAGATCTTTCGCCTCGTCCCCACTCACCGGTTCCGATGAGGAGTGGACCTCAATAAGGGAGGCCGGAATTTCTTCGATAAAGGGGGAGGGGCTGCATTCGATTATCTTGTTCATATACCGTCGTGTTCGACAGGAGCTCAAATAGAGATGCTGTTTTGCCCTGGTGAGAGCGACGTAAAAAAGCCTCCGTTCCTCTTCCATATTGTTTTCGTTTTCCTCGAGTGATTTTGCGTGGGGGATAATGTTGTCTTCGACCCCCGCGATAAAGACAATGGAAAACTCGAGACCCTTCGCGGAATGGATGGTCATGAGGTTCACTTTCCCTTTTTGTTCCTCCTCGTCACCCTCATCCTTTGTAATAAGGGTAATCCGATTGAGAAAACCGTACAGGTTAGGGTCTATCGCATCCGGGTCGTTCTCCCACCGGCGAATAATATCGATGAATAAGGTTATGTTTCGATACTTAAAACCGGCAATCTTGTCGTTGTGGGTGTATTCTCCGATCAGCCAGCCCCAATAGTTGACCGCTTTTACCAGAGATTCGACTGTATCCGCCATCGGACCTTTTCCGAAAATCTGTTCCCGATAGTAAGAGAGCAGACTCAAGAACTCACCGATACTCTCTTTTGTTTTTCCCATGATCGGACTGTCTTCAGCGTAATAGACCATTGAGAGGGCGGAGAAGAGGGAACAGTTACGTGCGGCGGCAAGGTCTCGAAGAATCAATAACGTTTTTTTCCCGATGCCCCGCCGCGGCGTATTGATGATACGGAGCAGATTAACGTCATCGTCAGGATTCGCGATTATTTTCAGGTAGGCGATGATGTCTTTGACTTCTTTCCTCTGGAAAAAACTGGTACCGCCTGAAACACAATAGGGAATATTCTCGCTCAAAAAAGCCTCTTCAATTGAACGGGTCAAACTGTTGGTGCGGACGAGTACACCGAAATCGTGGTATTTTAGTTTTTCACGGAGTGTCATGGTCTTTATCTGCTCGGCAATAAAAGCGGCTTCCCCTTGCTCATCGTCGGGGAAAAAGAGCTCGATGTGTTTGCCGCCGTCGATTCCGGTCCATAGTTCTTTTGTTTTTCTGTTTTTATTATTGGCTATTAGTCCGTTCGCGGCAGTTAGAATGGTTTTTGTCGAACGATAATTTTGTTCCAGTTTTATTTCGATTAAATTTGGAAAATCTTTTTCAAACTGGGTAATATTTTCATAATCTGCCCCCCTCCATGAATAGATCGATTGATCGTCATCTCCTACAACGCATATGTTCTTGGATTCGGATCCAAGCAGTCTGAGTAGTCGATACTGAATGTGAGAGGTATCTTGAAACTCATCAACTACGATGTATCGGTAACGTTCTTGGAATCGTGATAAGATTTCCGGATGCTCACTGAAAATGATAAGTGGCAGAACGATAAGATCGTCGAAATCGACGGCATTATACGCCTTCAGATGCGATTGGTATTCGTTGAAAAAATCCTTATAATACTGCGATTCCGTCTTCCATGCCGTACGTTCGGTTTTTATCGCGGAAATAAGATTGGCAATTCCGTAAATATCGAGCTTTTCCTGCTCAATGGATAATTCCCGGGCGACCTCTTTTATCAATGCCGCTTTGTCCGCCTGATCGTAAATGCTGAACTTTTCATTGTATCCCAGTACACCGATTGTTTGTCTCAAGATTTTCACACCGAAGGCATGAAAAGTGGAAACAGTCAAATTGGATAATTTTTTACCGGTAAGCGCGTGGATTCTTTGCGACATTTCCCGCGCCGCTTTGTTGGTAAAGGTCAATGCCAAAATAGAAGATTGCGGTATACCCTGATTGAGCATGTGCGCTATTCGGTAGATGATGGTTCGTGTTTTTCCTGATCCTGCACCGGCAATAATGAGAAGCGGTCCTTCAATAGATTGAACGGCACTTAGCTGTTCCGGATTGAGACTTTTTTCAATTGTTATTTGCATAGACTATCGGCCTTTTGTCGTATCGGTATTCAATCGAGAGACAGCATTTGTTGCAGCGAACCCTGCCGCAGCCAGTCCGACGGATGCGGCGATCTGTAATCCGTTCGGTTTAAAAAATACCGTCGGATAATCGTCCGGTTCTATCGTTTGGACCGTCTCTTCCGTCACTTTTACTCCCCGAAACATCTCCCCGACGACCGGTTTTCTCCCTTCCTGAAAAGGCCAGAGTCCCACAACGGCACCAAGTAATATTCCTAAAAGGACTCCTAACGTTGCCTGTCGATGTTTACGAAGAAGATACCGCAAGAGATTGCTTACCCCTGCAATTCCAACCACAATTCCGATTCCCACCGGTAGAATGACAGCTGCGCCGACATGGAGGATAAGTTCGGTATCGACCGTTTGCAATGCACCTTTTAAGGTGTCTATTGCGGAGAGGATTGGAATATATTGCCCGAGAACGAGCAGAAGATAACCGCCGCTAATTCCGGGAAGAATCATGGCACTCGCTCCGGAGATTCCGGCTACAAGCAGCATAATCCAATTCCCCTCATCTTTTCCTGTGGTCCCTACACCAATTTGTTGCAGCCACGCGACAATTGCCATTGCGATAAATCCGAACAAAGCGGCAATCCAAATGGTACGAGAGACTTTCCCGATCATTCCAAGAATGATCGGGACCCCGCCTAATGTTAACCCGATAAAGAGGCTGTACATGATCCAACGGTGTTCAACGACGAGACTTTTTATGAAACCGGCTAATAGAAGAATTCCGCACGCGGCAGCTATGGCAACGCTCGCAATAAGCAGAATCGAACGGACCCTAAAGCGAAAAGTGGTGATTTCAGCAACGGAATCGATGAAGAAGGGATAAATTCCTACAGCCAACAGCATTGTTCCTCCGCTTATACCGGGAACCAGGTTGGCCAATCCCATAAGAATTCCGCCTACGGCACCGCGCGAGAGGAGGTTCGGAAGCGAGGGGTGTAATTGAGTAAGGTGATTCATTCTTTTACGTAAAGATGGATTCTAGTTGAATGACTATACTCTTCGCCCGGTGCAAGCCATGGGGAAGGGAAGTCGTCGTGATGAACAGCGTCAGGAAAGGTTTGGGTCTCAAGACAGACGGCACAGTGTTTTGTAAGCTGTTTTCCTCCGCGTCCTGTTACGCCTTCCAAGAAATTCCCCGTATAAAGCTGCATTCCCGGTTGGTCGGTAAAAAGTTCCAGCATTATTCCTGTAACCGGGGAATAGAGGGCCGCCGCCTGCTGCATCTCTTTCGTCTCGTTACCAAGGACGTAACAATGATCGATTCCTCCCAAAGACTTTAAGGCTTTTCCGATCTCTTTTTCCCTTAAAAAGTCATACGGCGTCCCTTGGACCGGCAGAAAAACTCCTGTCGGGATAAGGGATTCATTGACTGGGAGTATATTTTTTCCATGGAGTGTTAAACGATGTTTGGCTATCGAATCACTTTCATCACCTTCTAAATTCCAATAGGTATGATTGGTAAGATTTATCGGGGTCGTTTTGTCTGTTGCGGCCTTATACTGAAACCATAAATCACCCTGCTCGGTTAACGTATAGCCGGCCTCAACCGACAACGTTCCGGGATAACCTTCTTCGCCGTCGGGGCTTACGTATCGAAAAATGATTCCCGCTTTTTCCGTCTCATCAAAGGGTTCGGCTTTCCATATTTTCCGATTAAACCCCTCTTTTCCTCCATGCAGAGAGTTATCACCATCATTTTTTGATAGTGTATATTCCTTTCCTTCAACACTGAACCTTCCCCCGGCAATGCGGTTTGCGAATCTCCCGACTGTCGCACCGAAATAGGGGTGGTCGCCAACATATCCCTTTGCGGTATTAAATCCGATCGTGCATTCTCTAAAATCTCCCTCTTTGTCCCGCATTGTAACGGACTGCAGCGTCGCACCGTAATTCAAGACGGTTATGGAAAGATCGTCGTCTCGCCATAGAGTGTACGATTCTATTGGTTCACCGTGATCGTCAGAGCCGAAAAGATGTTTTTCTAGTTTCATATTACTCATACTCCCCTAAAAGCGTTTTTAATTGCTTTATCTCCGATATGATTTTTCCCCTTTCGAGGTTTTGGAATTTTTTCGGCACCATTTCCCTGCTGGTACATTCAAGGACGGCAACAAAGTTTTGCAGTTCAATTTCATGCGGATAGGTCGGAGGAATAAAGTCATGAATCGTCTGTTCAAGATCTTCTTTTGTAATGATAACATGGTTTTCCATGGCAGCGTTAAATTTCGCCCTGATAAGGATCGATTCCATATCGGCACCGGAAAAATCGAACTTATACTTCTTAAATAGGTCGTTAACAGGAAATTTTTGTATCTTTATTTTTAATTTTTTTACCAGTGTTTGAAAGAGGTCCTCTTTCTCTTCGTTTGTTTCCGGATAAAAAAGCGCAAGATGTTCTTCAGCGCGTCCCTGACGTTTCAGGTCGATAGGAAGCAGATCAGGCCTACAGGTTATGAGGAACCAAATAATCTTTCCCCGGTATTCGGTATTCCCCATAAATGAGGCCAGCATGGCAAAAATCCTGTTGCTGGTCCCGGAATCTCCTTCCTGGTTTCTGTTACCCAAAAAGGCGTCGGCTTCATCGATAAGGACACCCACCGGCGCCATCGCCTTCAAAATATTGAGTACCTTTTCGAAGTTTGCCTCCGTTACTCCCTGCCATTTGGACCGGAAATTACGGAATTTAACGATCGGGATGCCGATTTCTCCAGCGAAGGCGGTAACCATAAACGATTTTCCCGTACCGACCGGACCGGCGATAAGATAACCCATGGGCAGAACGTCCAAACGACCCTGTTTGATCGCCCGCGCCGCGCTCTTGAACCGTTTTTTGACAAAATCGTGACCGGAGATCATGGATAGATCATGTTCCGATTCTATGAATTCCAGGAGTCCGCCCGCCTCTTTTTCGATAAACTCCTTCTTTTTCCGGCGAAGATATTCGAGGGAGATCGGACGGTCCTCTTCGTACGATTCCGCTGCCAACTGGTTGAGGTTGACCAGATTGAGTCCGCTGGTGATCGTCGCGACCCGTTTCGGATTGAGCCGGGATTCGAGCAGCAGTGAATTTTGACGGTCGAGGAACCCTAAAAAACTTTCCCGTACCTTCTCATCGGGAAACGGTATATCGACCTTTACCGTTGTAGGTGAACCGACTAATCGCTGACTGATGTCTATTAGGTTTTCAGTCAAAAGAATAATCGAGACATCGCCTTGGGTAAATATCGGATCGTGAGACCATCTGTTAAGGGTAACGAGGCAGTACCGGTCATCATCCCCTAATTTAGAAATGTCGGTGTTCGGAATTATCGTTTCGGCATAGTCGATAATGAGGATAATGCGCTGTTTCCTCGGTATATTGAAAAGGAAATATTTTTCTAAATAGAAAAACGCTTTGAAAGGATCGGTAGAAATAAAATCCGCAGGTTCGACATCCTCAAAACGTCTTGTCATGGTATCGATATAGTTGCGCTGCATTTCAGGAGTACAAAAATTGATCCCCGAGGAACGATCGTAAAAGGCGATTATGTCGCGGTTTCCGAAAAGCACCTCGGAGATGTACTCTTGAATACGGACAAACATGAAATCACCTTCATACAACTTGTGGGGCAAAAAATCTCGAATGTTTCCGTTTAAAAGATAGAGATTGGCAGTTTTAGAACAATATTTGTATGAAAGCTCCTGGGCCCAAAACGGTAAAATCTTGATAAAATCAAGATTCTTTACAATCAATTGCTCGGGCATATCCCCCTCCCAATGGAAAAGTATAGAGTGAATTCTCACCATGGTCAACGATAATTCGCGGAGGGCGGCGATTTTAATTGATCGAATGATAATACTATCGAGGTTAGCGCACACCGGTATTTTGGACGGGCTCTATTTACAAAACAATTATAACTCCGTATTATTTCATGAGCGCTGCTGATTGTGGTGAGGAACGGCGTTATCGCGGCACCAAACGCAACGCGCAAACTGTTTTTAGATTTGTAATCATAAAATTGAAGGAGTCTCTATGAAAAACGGAGTAAAAATCGTTGTAATAGGCGCGGGTAGCGCAAGTTTTGGATTGGAAACTTTAACCGGTCTTCTGTCTCAGAAGGCGCTGAAAGGGAAGACAACCCTCTGCCTCGTCGATATCAATCCGGAAGGATTAAAATCAGTCGAGAAGCTCGCCTCTCTGATCAGTGAAAAATACAATTCCAACATGAAGATTATTGCAACAACCGAACGGAAGGAGGTACTCGACGGTGCCGATTTTGTAATTCTTTCCGTTGCTCAGGACAGGGAGGACACCTGGATACGGGACCATGAATTAGCTAAGAAGTACGATATATGGCACTACGCCGAAAACGGAGGCCCAGGTTCTTTTTCACACACGGCACGAAATTTAGCGTTTATCATGCCTATACTGGAAGATATCAACAAAATGGCCCCTGAAGCGTGGATACTCAACTATACCAATCCTGTGCCAAGAATCGGATACGCCGTACAGTACGCGGGTCTCAAATACATCGGTCTTTGTCATCAAATATGGGAAGCTTACGCGCTAATCGGGCGCTATTTGGCGCGAGATTTGGGAATAACCGACCCCGAACTGCTCAACCTGGAATACGAATGGAGCGAGGAGGGGCATGAAAGAATGCACAAATTGATGGATGCGGCCTACGAAAAGTACCGAGTATTAGCAGCCGGTCTGAACCATTTTATTTGGGTGCTGGACATAAGACGCAAAGACACCTGGGAAGATATTTATCCGCTGCTTCGGAGTGAAATGGTCCAGGTGAATGAAAACTTCGAACCACTGACCAGACATATGTTTAAACTATTCGGTACAATGCCCTGTCCTACTGATACACATCTGGCCGAGTATGTCGGATACACTGCTACAGAAGCCAACTGGAAGAAATACAACATTAAGCTCTATGACTTTCAGCACGGCAGAGAAAAACGCGACGAGATGTGGAAAGACATAAACGAAATCATCTCCGGTAAAAAACAACTCGATATCGAGCCCAATTTTCATGAGAGGGCCGATTCAATAATCGCTGAGATGGTAACCAATGCCAATGCCTACGAACAATCGGTCAACATTGAGAACAACGGTTCTATCTCCAATCTCCCCGACGATGCCATTGTTGAAGTACCCGCGCTCATCAGTTCATACACGGTTTCGGGAATGAAAGTGGGCCCACTGCCGGAATCGGTCGCCGCGCTCTGTTACCGCGAAATTTCAATCGCAAAGTTGATGACGCGGGGAAGCATAGAAGGTGATAAGGAAAAAATCGTAAAAGCCTTCGCTCTGGATCCTATGGTAAACGATTTGACTAAAGCGGAGGAGATGGTTGATGATTACATCAATACTCATAAGAAATATCTTCCCCAATTCGGAGGGTAACGTTTGGTAGTCATTTATACCGACGGCGGTTGTCACGGTAATCCCGGTCCCGGAGGATGGGCCTATCTCATTCTCCGGGAGGGGACCATTGTTTCCGCCGCCGGAAGCGAACCGAAAACGACGAACAATCGCATGGAATTGTTGGCAGTCATCAGAGCGCTTGAGGCGGTTGCCGAGTCTGCCGAACGGGGACCTCTCTGTATTCGGACCGATTCTCAGTATGTTCAGAAAGGAATATCCCAATGGATACGGCAATGGGAGAGGAACGGATGGCTTACCATTTCGAAAAAACCTGTGAAAAATCAAGAATTTTGGATGCGATTAAAAGCACTGTCCGATCAGTTTACCGTTCAATGGGATTGGGTTGCCGGTCACTCCACGGATAAACTGAACCAAGTCTGTGACACGTTGGTCCAGGCAGCAATAAAATCACGATAGCATAATGGCCCTTCATTAGAACCTCGAAACTTCTCCTTTTTCTTACCAGAGAGAAGCAGCAGCCGGTTTTGTGTTGTTTTAGCTTTGTGAAGGAGGATTGCAATGCTTATAACCGGTTTTGCACCCGAAGGGTTCGACGGTAATATTGTTCATGTAGAAGTCGATTTACGGCGCAGCATCCCGGGGATCGATATTGTGGGGCTGCCCGACGGCGCGGTGAGAGAGGCGAGGGAAAGAGTTCGGGTGGCCATAAAAAACAGCGGATTTATGTTTCCCAAAGAGAGGATTCTTGTCAACCTTGCTCCGGCGGGAGTAAAAAAGGAAGGGGCGTCCTTTGATCTGGCACTGGCTTTGGCCATTCTTCATGCATCGACGCAGATACCTCCCGTTGAAGAGACTGAAAATACTCCCGTCATGGTTTTGGGCGAACTTCAGTTATCGGGAAGAGTACGTCCGGTTAATGGGGTCTTGTCCGCTATTGCCACGGGAATAGAGAGAGGAGTGGCTCTGTTTTTAGTTCCATGGGAAAACCTTTTGGAAGCAAGAAGCCTAAAAAGCGGGACCGTCTACGGTGTGGGAACATTAACGGAAAGCGTCAAAATTGTTCTCCAACTGGTATACGGACACAAACCGAAACAGAGTCTGCAGCGGACAACACAAACGAAAAAAAATAATCAGCCCGTGTGTGATCTGTCCGAGATGAAGGGACAATTTACGGTAAAAAGGGCTTTAGAGATAGCTGCCGCGGGGAGACACCACCTGTTCCTTTTCGGACCTCCGGGGAGCGGAAAAACAATGGCCGCATCCCGACTGCCTTCCATAATACCGGATCTTACAAACGAAGAATCGATTACCGTAACGAAAATATACTCGCTTGCGGGACAACTGCCGGAAAACGGCGGACTCGTGCGCAGGCCGCCGTTTCGTGCACCTCATCATAGCGCGACCGCCGAAGGGATTATCGGCGGCGGTAAACCGGTACTGCCGGGAGAGGTCTCACTCGCGCATTGCGGCATCCTCTTTATCGATGAAGCGCCCGAATACAATAAGGCAATTCTCCAGAATCTTCGCGAACCGGTAGAGAGAGGGAGGGTGGATATCGTCAGGGCGGGTGCGCGTTACTGGTTTCCTTCCAAGTTTCAACTGATCCTCGCGGCAAACCCCTGTCCTTGCGGTAATTTAGGTCGAGATGAAGCGGTCTGTGTTTGCAGTTTATCGGAGATTCGGCGGTACTGGCGTCAGCTTGGCGGCGCTCTTCTCGACAGAATAGATATTCGAGTACCGGTAACTCCCGCGAAACCGGAAGAAATGCTCTACGGTAAATCGGAATCGAGTAAAACGGTGCGTGAACGAATACAACAAGCGATCGTTATACAACAAAGACGCTTTTCTTCATCGGCGTTTCGACGCAATGGAGAGATACCGCCGGGTAGCGTTCCGTACTATTGCCGATTATCGGATGAGGCGGTATCACTTTTTTCACGAGCTGTGAAAAAACTCTCCCTCTCTTCCCGTGCTCATCACAGCATATTAAAAGTTGCTCGAACCATTGCGGATATGGACGGGTCCGCACCGATCGAAAAAAACCATCTGTTGGAAGCTGTAGAGCATCGGCGCTACGGCGATAACGATTACTTTTGGGAGAGGTAACAGGCTGAGCCTCTTTCAAAATAGAGGTATAAGGTAATTGCAAAAATTACAATTGCATGCAGTATATGTTTTTAACTTTTTCAGCACCGCTAAAATCGTTATTTTTGCAATTACCTCTACTGATCAGCTTTTTTTGTCGTTTTCGACTCGACAAAATGAACATGATTTCAGTATATTCTTTCTACGGGAGGCACTTTCAAAATCGCCTTTTTTAAGAGGGGAAAATAATGAAACTGTATTCACGAGGGCAGGTGGTCCTCATCGTCATTATCATCGTTGTTCTTGTCCTCTCCATCGGTTTTGTAACGGACGTGCTCCATTTAGATCGAAAAGACGATACACGAACGTCAGATAACAACGAGGCGAAGAACACTCTATCGGGACCGGGAGACGCAACGGCCGGCCCTCTAGTCGAGAGTGAACCGTATGTTCTTGAAACATCACCGGAACCCCAAAAAGAAATAGTTTCCGTCCAATCATCCGATACCTTTACTGAGGATGAACATCAAAACATATCGGTCTATAAAAAACTGAATAAGGCCGTTGTCAATATAAGTACAAAAGTCATGGCGCTGAACTGGTTTCTGGAACCGGTCCCGAGTGAGGGCGGCAGTGGCTCAGGCTCTATTATCGATACGAGGGGGTATATATTGACAAATCGCCACGTAGTGGAGAAGGCCTATGAAGTGCTGATTACTCTCTATAATGGAGAGCAGTATGAGGGGGAGGTGATCGGAACCGATCCTGAAACCGATTTGGCTGTGGTCCAGTTCGATCCGGACGGGCTTGAATTGACTACCATCCCGATGGGAACTTCAAAAAACCTGAAAGTCGGACAAAAGGTCCTCGCGATCGGAAACCCTTTCGGATATGATCGGACTTTGACCACGGGAATCGTTTCCGGTTTAGGTCGTCCTGTTAGAACTTCGAACAATGTCGTTATCAGAGATATGATACAGACGGATGCCTCGATAAATCCGGGTAATTCCGGCGGTCCTCTGATCAACTCAAAAGGCGAGATGATCGGAATAAACACCATGATCTATTCCCCTTCCGGCGGTTCGGTAGGAATAGGTTTTGCCGTTTCCGTGGACACTGCCCGGCGGGTCGTCCCGGATTTAATAGAATACGGCTTAGTGAAACGGGGATGGATCGATATTATTCCGGTACAACTCTTCCCGGAACTTGTCCGATACGCCAATCTGCCGGTTGAAAAGGGCATCCTCATTTCGAGAATGGTTTCAGAGGGAAATGCCGATAATGCGGGCTTGAAGGACGGTAATAGACCGGTGCGCTACGGTAGGTCGACCATCTACTTAGGTGGTGATATCATCATAGAGGTGGATGGAACACCGGTAACCCGTTTGTCGGATTTGTACGGAGCATTGGAGGACAACAGACCGGGAGAAGTTGTCGATGTTGTGGTGATACGAGGCAGAAAAGAGATGGAGTTCCAGGTTGAACTTACTGAACGCCCGGAGCAGGCCCAATTGGAATGAAAGCGTTTAGCGTAAAATCACAATACCAACCCGCGGGGGACCAGGGAAATGCTATCAAAGAGTTAACGGAAGGAGTTACCGACGGCAATCGCTACCAAACCCTTAAAGGGGTAACAGGCTCGGGGAAAACGTTTACAATGGCAAAGATAATTGAAAACGTTCAACTCCCCACCCTGGTTATATCGCACAATAAAACATTGGCAGCACAACTCTATCGCGAGTTCAAAGATTTTTTTCCTGAAAATGCCGTCGAGTATTTTGTATCGTATTACGATTACTATCAGCCGGAGGCGTATGTAGCCGCAAAAGATCTCTACATCGAAAAGGATGCATCCATAAACGACGAAATAGATCGACTGCGATTATCCGCTACCTCTTCGTTGATGGAACGACGGGACGTTATTGTTGTGGCCACGGTCTCCTGTATCTACGGATTAGGCAGTCCTTCCACTTTTCGAGATATGCGGGTTTCTTTCACGGTGGGGGAATATGTAGATATTCAGAAAGCGTCCAGAAAATTGGTCTCGCTTCAGTACGATCGAAATGACGATGTTCTTGCCAGAGGGTGTTTTCGGATAAAAGGTGATGTGCTTGAAATTTTACC
>CAZJBZ010000011.1:0-25918 GCA_964543975.1 uncultured Spirochaetales bacterium | reverse complement strand
TTAATAGAAATGCCAAGATAGTTAAGGAAAACATCATGAAGAGAAAAAAATTGACGGATATTTTATCTGAAGGGAGCGTACTCGTTTCCGACGGTGCGTGGGGAACTCTTCTTCAGCAGAAAGGGCTGAAAGCGGGGGAATGTCCCGAGCTTATGTCCATTGAACGGTCGGATGTTGTCTATAGTGTGGCACAAGAGTATATAAATGCAGGTTCGGATATGATCGAAACAAACAGTTTCGGCGGGTCCGCCTTTAAGCTCGAATACTATGGATTACGTGAAAAGGTAGAGGAGATAAACAGAAAAGCGGCGGAACTATCGAGGAAAGCAGCCGGAGAATCGAAATGGGTAATAGGATCAATGGGACCGACAGGGAAAATGTTGGTTGTTGGAGATGTGACTGAAGAACAACTCTATGAAGCTTTTAAACAACAGGCAATTGCACTTGAAAAAGGCGGAGCGGACGGGGTCATTGTTGAAACCATGTCCGATGTCAATGAAGCGGCTCTAGCGGTCAGGGCGGTCCGTGAAAATACTCAATTAACAATAATTGCCGGTTTTACCTTCGAACGCACGGTACAGGATGAGTTTCGTACCATGATGGGGGTATCTCCAACACAAGCTGCCGAGAGGGCTTTGGCGGAAGGTGCTCATATAATAGGCACTAACTGTGGAAATGGTTATGAAGGACTTGAAAGGGTCATCAGAGAGATGGCCGAAGTTTCAGAAAGCAGCCCGAAACTGATTCAACCGAACGCGGGAATACCTCAGAATATCAACGGCGTTGATGTCTTTCAGGCAACACCTGAAGAGATGGCTGAAAAAGTCCCCCTTTGGGTGGAAGCCGGCGCGCGAATCATCGGCGGATGCTGCGGTACGAATCCGGAACACATTCGGGCCATAAGAGAAGCTGTCGATAATCTATAGACCTATTTTGAAAGAAGCACAAGGAGATAATCGCGTGATAGATGTGACACGATTTATAAATGGTATTTCCCCCATAGCGAATAAACAATTGCAGGAGAAGGTCCAGTTTCGGTTGGATGATTTGACAAAACCACCGGGAAGCTTGGGACGGTTGGAGGACATCTGTATCCAATACTGTTTGTGCCGAAATGATCCTGAAGCGGAAATTTCCAATATGGCAATGTATACGTTCGCGGGTGACCATGGCATCACTGATGAAAAAATCACTCCTTTTCCGAAAGAGGTCACGGTGCAGATGGTAGAGAATATGATACGCGGCGGGGCCGCAATTTCCGTGTTATGTAAAAAGGCCGCCATCACTTCGACAGTAATCGACATCGGCACTGAAGGTGATATACTGCTTTCTGAAAACAGTGGAACAAAAGAAACAGACACCAAATTTATAGAAAATAAGACAGGAAGAGGAACAAAAAGTTTTTTGAATTCGAACGCGATGAGCCGCACTGAATGTGAAAGGGCATTGGAAACCGGTTATTCACTCGCTCGTGACGATAAGGCTGATGTGTTCGGTATAGGGGAGATGGGTATTGGAAATACCGCGTCCGCGTCCGCGATTTTTGCTCTTCTATTGAATCTTGATGCTCATATAACAACCGGAAGCGGGACCGGTTCTACAGGTGAGCTTCTCGAGCGAAAGGTAGACATCATTGAACGCGCTCTGAACTTTCATCGAAAAGAATGGGATGGAGATCCCATTGACGTACTGAGAAGGGTAGGAGGATATGAGATCGCCGGAATGACAGGTTTCATCTTCGGCGCCGCTTCCGCTAAGAAACCGGTTGTAATCGATGGCTTTATCTCATCGGCTGCAGCTTTTGTCGCCCTCAAGGCCGCTCCTTCGGTCCACGATTATCTTATTTTCTCCCACGCTTCATCAGAGAAATTTCATAAACAGTTTTTACGTACAGCAGGGATCACACCTCTGCTCGATTTAGGTATGCGTCTTGGTGAAGGGACCGGTGCGGTATTAGCGATGCAGATAATCGAACAGGCGTTAAACTGTTATCATTCTATGGCCAGTTTTTCACAAGCCGGAGTGGCAAATAAGTAGCATCGCCGAATCGGTGGATTGCAGATTGCATGGATTGTATTCCTTGTCCCGGGCGGAACGGGGTGTTGACAAAATATTTGTTAAAGCGTATTTTATTTGGTATGCCAAACTTTCTAAAGTTACCGCGCAATGCAATTCTGAATGGGGCCCGAGGTTAAAAGGAATATGAATACCCAAGCAAACGTGTATCTATCCGAACTGCCCTCGGGCAAAAAAGGGAAAATTCTCTCTTTTGAAGGCGGCGTCGGCATGCAGGGCCGGTTACGGAGATTAGGATTAATGGAAGGGGAGCTTATAGAGAAGCTCTCCCACATCGGAAGAGGCGGTCCCGTTATTGTATTGGTAAACAGAACACAGGTGGCTATCGGTCGCGGTATGGCGAAAAAGATTGTTGTCTCGTTAAGCGACTAAACAAAGCAGCACCACAATCCGGTAATTGAAAGACAGTAATTCCTGATTGAAAGGGTCTTAAAGGTATATTTTTATGAAAACCGATATTCTGATGGTTGGTCAGCCTAATGTCGGCAAAAGTGTCCTTTTTTCACGGATGACCGGCGTAAGAACGATTGCTTCAAATTACCCCGGGACGACAGTAACCTTCGCCAAGGGAACTATGCGCGTTTTCGATACAAATTATACGATTGTAGACGCACCCGGAACATATTCCTTAGAACCGATAGATGAAGCAGCACGGGTAACCGTCGATCTGATAGATGGAGCAGATCGAATTATCAACGTTCTTGATGCCTCCCATTTAGAACGCCATTTACCGTTTACTTTAGAGCTTCTTGCTCAAAACAAACCGATTGTTCTTGCACTCAACCTCAGTGATGAAGCTCAGCATAAGGGAATTTCTATCGATACCGCGGCCTTATCGAAAAGGCTGGCCGTTCCTGTTGTATCCATTATCGCCAGGAGTGGATTCGGAGTAAAAGAACTTATCGATGAAGCACTCGCTCTTCCTTCGGTCGTGAACGATGAACGCAGGGATGAACATACTCACCCGGGGCATCACCCCCATATTAAGAAGAAAATGGACCATCCATCCTCAACCGACCACATTCATCTTGACAGAGCCGGCATTTGGAAAGAGGTAGGAGAGATTGTTGATGAGGTCCAAACAATACAACATCATCACCAGAGTTTCGGCGAACGGCTTGAAGAGTTGAGTGTGCATCCGTTCTGGGGGGCAATAATCGCGTTTTTTGTTGCCTCGGCTTCGCTTTCGCTCGTAAGGATGCTGGGCGAATTTATTATCGGTGGCGGTATCGGTATTGTCGGTGAACCGTGGATTACCGTACCGTTCGGCACCGAACTATTCTTTAATAAAGCGTTAGCACCTCTCCTCACTCGATTATCGGGGCTGTTAGGCCACGACAGTTTTTTTCATCGATTGTTAATAGGATCGCTTATTGACGAAAGAATCGATTTTGAACAGTCATTCGGCATATTGACTTCCGGTCTTTTTATACCTTTGGGGGTAGTTCTTCCATATCTTCTAAGTTTTTATCTGGTACTCTCGCTTCTCGAAGACAGCGGCTACCTTCCCCGCTTGGCCATATTTCTCGATAATTTCATGCATCGTTTAGGATTACATGGTTATGCCATTATACCGACTCTCCTTGGATTGGGCTGCAATGTTCCCGGGATAATGGCAACGAGAATCCTGGAAACACCGAGACAACGATTTATAACCGCCACTCTTATTTCAATAGCAGTTCCATGTGCCGCCCTACAAGCCATGATTATCGGTTTGGTGGGCAGGCACGGTATTCTCCCTCTTCTCGCGGTTTATGGAACACTTTTTATCGTATGGATCATAATTAGTTTTATCCTCCGTTTTACTTCTAAGGAGTTTCGGCCTGAACTCTTGGTGGAAATTCCGCCCTATCGATTACCCTCCTTCAGGGCGCTCCTCAGCAAGATGTGGCTGCGAATAACACTGTTTATCCGAGAGGCGCTTCCGCTTATTATGGGAGCAATCGTCGTTGTTAATATTCTCTATCAGTTGGAGGTTTTTACCGTGGTTGCCGGCTGGGCTGAACCGTTGGTAACGAGATTGTGGGGAATGCCGAAAGAATCGATATTACCGCTGCTTGTAGGTATTTTGAGAAAAGACGTTGCTCTCGGTCTGTTCGCTCCGCTTGGTTTATCAGTAAAACAACTCATCATAGGAAGTGTCCTTTTATCGATGTTTTTCCCTTGTCTCGCCACCTTTGTCGTGCTCTTTCGAGAACTGGGTGTAAAAAACGGTTTAAAATCTATCGGTATTATGCTGATAGCGGTTGTTCTTACCGGGGCCCTTCTTAACATTGTTCTATAAACAAAGGCATCAGCGGAGGCGATTGCTTTCGGTGAATAGTGATTTTTTTACGGAAAAACATCCTTTCCTCTTTGAAAATTGTCTGTATTTGTACTATGCTTACAAACAGGAGAACTATTGCAATACATCCGATTTTTGAAAGAGTTTTTCATGCCGCTTGTAAGCGGCACTCAAAACAATGAAAAGAGCCGGCGATGCCGTTCTCTTTTCATGACAGCCTCAGGAGATTTATGGTATGACCAAACGTTACAGCTCATTTTTACTGATTTTGTTCCTTGTTTTTCTTATTCCCTCTTGTGGAAAGAGCCTTTTCGCACCGCTGAGTTCTTCAACTATCCCGCGTGACCCTCTCATTGCGCTGGACCGGGCGGAATACCTCTATCTGTCCGGAGAAGTAGAGCAGGCGGACGCGTTTTATACCCAAATAATGGCAAAATATGTGTCTGATCCGGAATCGAAAGAGATATACTATGAAAGTTTGAGGGGCCGTGCAAAATGTCTCGTCGAGAAAGATACCACGGACGGATCCGATGTTTTTTCGCAATTCTTCGAGTTTCTCTCTGCTATCGATTTTGAAACCTTTTCGGTGGATGAAGAACAATTGGCAACATTCAAAGAAGACGGCGCGCAATACAGTGAAAAGTTATATCTCGCCTTCAATACCCTGGCGCTTATTCCCGAAGCCGACAGAACGGAAGGCGATTACGCGAATATGTCGATAGCCGGTGTCTTTTCCGTTCTCTTCCAAGCCGTTGACTTTTTTCAAGAGGCATCCCAAACCCAAGAGACTGTATTGGCTGAATTTGCGAAAATCAATGAAAAGAGGGAAGAGTTCGAGGAGAAGTGGGAGGAATTACAGAGTGGAACACCAAGTTTGCAGCAAGTGCAGCAGACTCGGAGTGATTTAAAGGCGCTGGCCCAAGACATCACTACGATTTATGCTGAAATTAAGGGTACGCTTACCGAAATTGTCTCGATGATGGAAGCGGTGCAGACGAAAAGTACCGCCGTTAAAGAAGAAACTGCCGCCGCCGAAAATCCCATTTCTCAAATGCTGAACGCGGTTTTCGAAGAGATCGACACGGTCATCTCCGAGGCGCTGCCGACTGTGGAAGAATTGGACGAAAAAAGCGGAGAGTTCTATTCAGACTTACAAACGGCCCTCGATTATTAGGCGATGTTTTACCATGCTTAACGGGTTATACTACGAGAAAGGATTAATGCTATGAAAAAAAGAATAATGATACTTTTGCTTCTTATTTCTGTTGGGATGTTCACCTTCGCGGAGGAGTTGCTGCGGGTCCCTTATCCCATGACGTTGCGTCAGAGAGGAATGGGCGATGCTTTTACCGCCGTCTCGGATGATTATTATCTCATGTTCACCAATCCGGCAGGTTTAGGAGAAAAGAAGAACTTGGAAGTAAAAGAGGATGGCGGCATCGTTCAGGTACCGCCTCTCAATATTCTCGCGGGAGTTTCAACGGATGTGGTTAATAATATCCCTCAGATAGAGCAGCTTATAGACTCATTCAGCAGTTCGGATGCCGAGTCGCAGTTGATGTCCGTCTTTGATACCATGAGTTTGGTTAATCGCGCTAACATAGGTGTTATCGCCGAGGAGCTTATCATTCCTTTCGGCTATGTGGGCAAAAATTTCGGTTTTAACGCTTTTCCCACTTCCGTCGACATCAGCCTTAGCCCGGTCATCAGCCTGCAACCCCATCTTTACTTAAATGTCGCCGCCTATTCGCAAATAATGTTCGGGTTTTCTCCTATCAATTTCGATTTGGCCGGCGAGGATAATTTTCATATCGGTTTCGGACTGAAAGCGATGGGTGTCGGCTTATTCGAAGCGACAGTCGGGATAGGAGAAGCTATTTCTTGGATGGAGAATGAATCGGAGGCGTTAGAGTTCTTGAGCAGTAACATATACGCCGGCCCCGGATTCGGGCTTAATATCGGTGCTCTCTGGGCCCTTGATAACGGATTACGGTTCGGCCTATCGGTCTCGGATGCTCCTTCGGTATTTTTTCTCGCCGATCTTGATTCTTCGACGGAATCCGTGGCATTTAACAAAGTTACATGGGGTTATCCGAATCTGAGGGCGGGGGTTGCCTATCAGCTTAATCTGCCCCGGTTGATTTCAGGATTTCCCGAATGGTTCATGGATAATATCCTCGTTGCTTTTGATATGAACAATATAATCGATCCTCGTTACGGTTTGTGGGCAAAAACCCATCTCGGTATGAGTTTCAATCTTATCCGTACCGGAATCTTCGGTTTGAATTTTTCCGGCGGACTGAATAAGGGGTACCTGACTTTTTCTTCTACAGTAAAGCTCCTCATTTTCGAGGTAAGCTATTGCTACTATCAGGATGAAGCAGGAATTGCGGCAGGAGATTTTCCGGTGGGGTATCATATGGTATCGTTGAATATGAGATGGTAAAACTGGAGGAATTGTTTTTATGAAAAAGCGAATAGTAGTGGCATGCACTCTTTTGCTCCTTCTGTCGTCGGCTGGAGTAACGTTCGCGGAAAAAGTCGGAGGAGTGATGCTTCCTGATACGGTCCAGGTAGATGGGAATACTCTGGTCCTCAACGGTGCCGGAATGCGTACGAAAGTAATTATTAATGTGTACGCCGGCGGTCTTTATCTGCCGAAGAAAACATCCAATGTAAAAGATATTATCGAAGCAGATGTACCGATGGCGATTAAGCTCCATTTCGTAAGAAATGTCGATAAGAAGAGCATTATCGACGCGTGGAACATGGGATTTGGTAATAGTAAAGCAGAGGGCTATAATGCTTCACGTACTAAAATTGATCAGTTCAACGATGTTTTTAGTTCGGATGTTGAAAAGGATGGAATATACGATATTGTTTATATGCCGGCGGAAGGGATAACGGTCAGCATCGATGGAGAAGAGAAAGTTACTATTCCCGGTCTTGAATTTAAACAGGCGGTATATGCTATTTGGTTAGGTGAAACTCCGGCTGACCCAAAATTGAAAAAGGGAATGCTTGATTAAAGTTAACCGAACGAAAGAGCACCAAAAATCAAGCAATTCGAATCCCTAGTCCTAAAATAAACTTCACTTTCTTCCATTCGCGGTATATACTCTAGGGTGAAATGGTACTATGGCCGGAAAAAAGTTTCTTTGATGTCCTCCAAGATGTGACGAGGGGGTTTCAATCGCGTCCTTTCGAGCTCGTCCTCCTTATTCTTATTCTAGCCGGTTTTATTATTTTTCTTGTCGTTGTCGTATCCTTGCAGGTTAAACGCCGCAATGAAGAGAGAATACAGCGGGCCCGACAATTGTATGAGCAGGCCGCAGCCGCTAAAAATCTTACGAAGTCGGAACGGAACATCATTGAGTACCTTTCGAGAGAATTAACCAACGGACATTTACGAAAACATGAAATCATCAACGATCTGGCCACCTTCGCGGAGGCAGCGGAAAAATTACGGGCGAAAGGACGGTTAAGCAGACGGACCATCTATGAAATGCGAAACAAACTCAAATCTTCCGGCCGTCCCTCGCAAGAAGAAGAGATCAATGCGACCAGGCGGTTTGAAGAGGGAATGCATATCTATTTTATAGACGAGAATAACCGTCGATTTCATGGCACAATCGTAGAAAACCGTTCGAGTCTCCTTCTTATAAAACCGAATGTAGAAACGACACAACTCTCCGAAGGTCTGCAATTGGCCGGCTACTTTAAGCGTCCGGACGGAATATACTCATTCAAGACGCACCTGCATAAAAAACGGGGAGATATTATTGCCTGTCCCCATTCCGATAAAATTGAAAAAGAAGAAGAAAAGGGGAAGAAGAACGAGCAAGAGAAAAAGGAACAGAAAAAGCGTGATTTCTTTCGTAAAGAGATAAAGCAACAGATTTTAATCCAGTATCATGTTGTAGACGCGGAGGCTGTCCCTTCGACCCTTTTAGATTTAGGCGGAGGCGGAGCACGAGTAGGTAATCCGGATGAAAAGTTCAAGGAAAACGACACTGTTCTTCTCCATCTCAATTTAGCTCAAGAAGGTGAAGTCGCGGTTGGGGGCAAAGTGGTCGGCGTTTCGGAGGATAAAAAAGAGTTGCATATTCAATTCGACACTATTCCCGATTCAACCCGAGATAAAATCATGGGTTTCCTCTTTCATACCCCTAATAGTGCAGGGAATTGAATTGTCTCGCATAAATTGCCGCATCTTTGTTATGAAGTCCGGCTTATAAGGAACAGTTTTACCATATTCACTATCCAAAACTGTGCCGGGGCGAAAAGGGGTAAGGGTGTACCGCTTCGCTCCTTTTACAAGAGAGAGAATACCGGGGAAATCCTCTTCCGTTACAATATTCGGCGCGACGGTAGTACGGAACTCATGGGCAATGCCGGAATGTTTTATCCAACGTGCGGTTTCGTGAATGGTGCCGCCCTCTCCCGTGAATCCGACCCTCGCGTATTTTTCCGGTGCTGTTTTGATATCCATTGCGATAAAATCGGGCTTCACTTTTCGCAGTCGTTCGGGCAGCGTTCCGTTTGTATCTATTTTTATCAATAAACCAAGTTTACCGATCTCTTCGATTATAAACTCAATATCGGGATGGAGCAGCGGTTCTCCCCCCGTTACGCAGACTCCGGAGAGCACACTGCTTCGCTTGCGAAGAACCGAGAGAATTTCCTCAAACGCCGGCAAATCCGAAGGATAGGGGGGAGAAACAAGTTCGGGATTATGACAGTAGGGACAACGGAGATTACATCCCGGCACAAAAAGTGTAGCCGCAACTTCCCCAGGATAGTCGATGAGTGTTGTGGGAATGAGTCCGAATCCAGACATGGTCTACCTGCCGCTTCCGAGTCCTCTTCACACAAGAGCGGGGAAAGCAATGTGTCCGTATTGCAGCTTCGCCTTTATTCCTTCTACATCATACTCTCGAAACAATTCTTGACCCGAGGTATCATAGAAAATCACGGTAGGCGTACTCATGACACCCAGTTCTCTCGCTTTATCCATGCCTTCTTCGGTATCGACGTCCACCGTTTCTCCCGATAGATCGATATCTGTTAGATAATTTTTTACCGCGGGACAGTTCGCGCAGGTTTTGCGGTAAAAGGCCAGATAAGCCGCCGGAGTCGAAGAAACGACTGCTTCCCGGACATCTTCTTGTTCAGCGGCAGACTGTGAAGAAGAAGCACCGTTTTCATAGGTTTCCGGCGGCTGAAATAGTTTTCTATAATTATATTCTTCCCGTTTTCCCCTGTTCCAATTCTTGACTGAACGATAATAACCGACGATCCTTGTATAAATTTCGGTTTGCGTTCCTTTAACCTGGTCCAGTTGTTGTTTTAGTTCAGCGATTTCCTTGTCCAACTGTGCTACTGTTTTCATCGTTATCCCCCCCCAATAGAGTTATTTTATGGTGTATTCGTTTGAAGGAGATGTTCTCGCTCCTTCTCCAATTCGGCAATTTTTTCTGTAATTTTTCTTTTCTCTTCATCCCGGCAAAACGGACAGCGGGTGTGTTCTCCGGAAAGATATCCGTGAATCGGACAGACCGAAAAGGTCGGTGATATTGTAAAGTACGGAAGCCGGTAATTGTTCGCGATTGTTTGTACCAGCTTCATACACGATTTCCAGTCGTCCAATGCCTCCCCTAAAAAGGCGTGAAAAACGGTCCCACCGGTATATTTCGTCTGGAGGTCATCCTGCAGATCGAGGGCTTCAAAGATATCGGTGGTAAAATCGACCGGTAATTGTGAAGAGTTTGTATAGTACGGTTCACTTTTGCCGGAAGAGATTATGTCCGGGTAGTGTGCTTTATCGTGTTTCGCCAATCGGTAGCTTGTGCTCTCCGCGGGTGTTGCTTCAAGGTTAAACAGGTCTCCGGTATCTTCTTGGTAATCCGCGAGGTGTTTTCTCATGAAATCCAACACTTCTTGGGCGAATTCCTGACCTTTTTCGGTTGTAATATCGGTCCCTAAAAAGTTAAGAAGGCATTCATTCATCCCGACGATGCCGATCGTGGAAAAGTGATTGTCAAGATTTTTCAGATACCGTTTTGTGTAGGGAAAGAGACCGGAGTCCATCAACCTGTTGATTACTTTTCTTTTAATGGTAAGTGCCCGCGCGGCCGCGTCCATGAGTTCGGTTAACCTTCGATAAAAGTCGGTTTTGGTATTGGAGAGATAGCCGATCCTCGGCATGTTGATGGTCACCACTCCTATAGATCCGGTGAACTCATCGGAACCGAAAAGGCCGCCGCCCCTTTTTCGTAATTCACGTTTATCCAGCTGCAATCGACAGCACATCGACCGGACATCCTCGGGATTAAGATCGCTGTTGATAAAGTTTTGAAAGTAGGGGGTCCCGTACTTAGCGGTCATTTCAAAAAGGAGTTTTGTATTCTCCGAATCCCAATCGAACTCTTTCGTAATATTATAGGTGGGTATCGGATACTGGAACCCGCGGCCGTTCGCGTCTCCCTCGAGCATCAGTTCGATAAACGAACGGTTTATCATATCCATCTCAGGCTGGCAATCACCATAGGAGAAATCGAGCTCTTTCCCTCCCACGATTGCAGGTTTGTCCGCGAGATCTTCAGGGACCGTCCAATCGAGGGTTATGTTTGTGAAAGGAGCTTGACTCCCCCAGCGTGACGGCGTGTTGACCCCGAAAATGAAACTCTGGATCGACTGTTTTACCTCTTTGTGGCTGAGTTGATCATGTTTGACAAACGGGGCCAAATAGGTGTCGAAGCTTGAGAGGGCCTGGGCACCCGCCCATTCGTTCTGCATAATACCCAAAAAGTTGACAATCTGCTGGATTAGAGTGTTGAGATGCTGTGCGGGCATCGATGTTATCTTATCCGGAACACCGCCTAAGCCCTCCTGGATAAGTTGACGCAGTGACCAACCGGCGCAGTATCCACTGAACATGGAAAGATCGTGAATATGGAAATCAGCGTTGATGTGGGAATCTCTGATCTCTTTCGGATAGATGTTTTTTAACCAATAATTAGCGGTAATAGTGCCGGAGTTATGGAGGATCAATCCTCCCAATGAAAAATTGACATTCGCGTTTTCATTGACCCTCCAGTCCGACTGGGACAGATAACCGTCCATCGTTTCGTTAATATCGAGCATCAGCTTTCGTGTGTCTCTAATGACTTCGTGTTTTGCCCGGTAAATAATGTAAGCTTTCGCTAAATCGACCTCCCGTGCTTCGATGAGCACGGTTTCCACAATATCCTGTATCTCTTCGATTGCAGGAGCGGAATTAGGATGCCGCCCTTTCATGAACTCCTCAAGTTTCTCTTCAGCCTTGTCGGAAAGCTTTTCTATCAATTCGGTGTAATCGCCCGACCGTACGGCATAGACTGCCTTAGCAATCGCGTTTTTAATTTTGGTCCTTTCGTAACGCTCCAGCCTGCCGTCTCGTTTTACAACCTGTTTAATGACCGAGTCGGTTGAAAAGTTTTCCATTGTATCGAGAAACTCCTCCCAGTAGTTGTTCCGGTTATTCTGCAATGACATATCCCTCCTCTACCATATATCCCTATTTTGAAAGAAGCTGTTATGAGGACAGTTTTTCGATCTCTTTGATAAACGCATCCACATTTTCGAACATTCTGTAAACCGACGCGAACCGTACATAGGCTACTCTATCTACTTCGTACAGTTCGTGAAGGACCATCTCACCGAGTTCTTCCGCCTTCAGTTCATGACTGCTTTTTCCCTTCATCATGGCTTCATCTTCTATTTTTTGAAGCATTTCTTCAATTTGGTTCATAGAAACAGGCCGTTTTTCCAATGACCGCTCCACGCCGCGTTCAAGTTTACTTCGGTCAAACGGTTCTCTTCTTCCGTCACGCTTGACTACCATCAATTGCTTTTCTTCTATATGTTCGTACGAGGTGTATCTATACCCGCAGGAGAGACATTCCCTTCTTCGGCGAATCGCGGTGCCGGTAGCATTCTGCCGCGATTCAATGACCTTATCTTCGATTTCTCCGCAATGCGGGCACCTCATTCTCAAAAAACTCCATTATATCGCAGCTCTATATGTAGCGCTTCCAAATCATTAAAATGTAGTCTATCACACTATATATTGCGTTGCAATATCTTTCACACTTTTTTATCGGATTTTTTTCAAAAACCACTTAACCTTTTTTTAGTACTTTCGACTCTTTTAAAATCCTTGGTTATGGTCTACAGTATGGGTAGTTCTAAAGAACCGTGAGGATGGATCCCAATCGAAAAAATTGCATGACCGTCATGCCCGAAGGTGATGACGATGAATGGGGGAGGAGATATATGAATGAAGAGTATAACCGAAAAGATATTTCACTCGATACGATAAAAAACCACATTATTGAAGAACTAAAAGAACAGTATGCAAGGGGACTGCTGGAAGAGGCCGAGTTTGAAACGCTTGTCGAGAAGACGGAAAATATCCGGAGTAAAAACGAACTCGCTCGTCTCGCTGAAGAACTCCCCGATTTGCGCGGTCAGGACCGGTATTCGTTCCACAAAGAACGGCACTCCCATGGTGGAGGGGCTGAGCGCGCTGAAGACACCATTATCACCGTTTTAGGCGAAGGCGGTCGGTATGGAGTTTGGCGTCCGCCGAATCGACTTAAAGTGCTGACCGTTTTGGGTTGCGCCCAAGATGAAATGAAAAATGAAAGATCCGTAATAGAAACGGATACGGATGAAAAACTCCAAGAAGCGCTCTACCGGACGGCTATGATAGACGAAGATCTTTCCGGTTACACCATAGCCTATTATCAATCCGACGCGGCTGTCGCTGAAAATGTCCCGGTAAAGGAGAGTGACGATCCTTTCAGGATCGTTGATTACGGTCCACAAGCTGAACTCCCTTCCGAGATAGTTCATCCTTCAATCTATGTTGTTTTTTCACAACCGGTGGTTTCCCTCAGTCGATTAGGCCGGCCCCTTGCAGAATCGGAGTTTATGACGATTGATCCTCCCGCGAAAGGGCAATTCCGCTGGTATGGAACGCGGATGCTTAGTTTTGATGCGGATACCGAGTTGCTGCCGCAGCGTGAATACACCGTTACAATAAACCGAGACATCACTTCATTAGGCGGTAAAACGCTGGAGGGAGAAAATGGATTTTCCTTCCGCACCGAATATCTCTCTCTTCGTGATTTTTTTGTCGGTGTTACTGATAACGTTTACGATAGTGATGATGTTCCGGTGGAGGAAGCGCGTCGAATTCATCTTCTTTTCTCATATCCGGTAGATCTATCCTTCATCGAAAGATACATTCGAATCTATTCGAAAAATCGGCCGTATGAGTTCTCCCTCTCTCGGTCGCAAAACGGGGACGGGCTTGTATCGGACGACCTAAGAGAACGGACGGTGGTCATCAATGTAAAAAAACAGTTTCCGATTGATAGTGACGTACAGGTCGTCCTCGAAAAGGGCGCGGCATCAGGTCCGGATTCGTTAGGAATTCCCAAACCTATCGTTACAACATTCCATACGATAAAGCCGTTTGAGTATGAATATTGGGATTCTTATTCGTGGTCGTTTCCGCGAACTGAGGAGGGGACCTCCAATCCTGTTTATATTACTTTTAACCATCCCTTAGCGGAAACGCCGCCGGCCGATAATTTCCGAATAACCCCTCCGATACCCGTTACGGATGAAAATATTACCGTTTGGAGGAACACCGTTAAGCTGAACAATCTCTTTCAGCCCGAAAAAGAGTATACCATTACCTTGTCTGAGGATATTACCGACGAGTACGGACAGAGATTGAAGAAACAGGTGGTCTTGGACGTTTCTATTCCTCCCGCGGAGCGGTATGCCTATTTTCCGAATACCGGGACCATGATCTTAGAGGCGGAATATCCGAAAAAAATTGTGTGGGAAACACAAAATGTTCTTTCAGGAGACTGGAAGGTTGCCGAAGTGGAAGACCCGTACGCGCGATTCGGACCGGAAGAACTGTATCCTTTTGATTTTTCCGGTGTTGAGAAAAATACCCGGCATTTTGAAGTGTTGGATTTAAAACCGTGGCTGAATGACAACGGAAAGGGGTGCGTCGGCATAGCGTGGAACTTTGCGGAAAGAGACGATGAGGGACGATTGCCTCGGTGGGCCGTACATGAGTTGAGGCTCCAGGTAACCGATTTGGCCGTCACAACCAGGTACGGGTACAATAAGATCATCGCGTGGGTAACTTCGCTTTCCACAGGTAAGCCTGTTGAAGGTGCCGAAGTAGAGATTCTTCGAAAAATGGCACCCATGATTTCGGAGACAACGAACGAACAAGGTCTAGCTGAATTCAAACTTGAACCGGAAACCTACAAATCGTGGTTTGGAAATCCTGAAAACCGGTGGGATGATTATTTCCGTCTCAAGGTTGTAAAAGGCCAGGATACCCTGATTTTTAAACCGAATTCCAGTCACAATATCTGGCGTTTCGGTATCTATAACGATGTACCACCCGTCCAGGCCGAGGAAAGCAGAATGGCCGCTTTCCTCTTTACCGACAGGGGACTCTATCGCCCCGGAGAAACGGTACGGTTTCGCGGCATCGACCGCACTATTACTGTGGGGAAACTACAGCCTTATCACGGTCGATACGCGATTGATGTGATTGAATCCGGGTACGCCGGCAAGAAACTTGAATCGATGGCGGGACAAACATCGGTAAATGGCGGTTTGGACGGCAGCTTCATTGTACCGAAAGACGCGGAACCGGGTTATTATACAATCCTCTATTCACGAGGAGAACGCTCGCATCAGATTTCATTCCAGGTGGCACATTTCAGAAGACTCGGCTTCGCGGTTGCTATTTCAAAACCGGATACTCTCGCTTCTTCCGGGGACACACTCTCCTTTTCCGCTCAGGCGGATTATCTTTCCGGCGGGGCCGTTACAGGAGCGGCCTATGAGACGGTCTGGTTCAAAAAACCGACTCCTTATTCTCCCCCGGGTAAGGAGTGGGAAAATTATCGTTTCTGTCCTCAGGAGTACGAGGGGCGGAGAACGTTGGGGAGTGAAAAAGGGGTGATAGGGTCGACCGGCCGCTTTTCCACATCCCAGGAAACGGCGGACGAAGGAATTGCGGGAATGGCTTATGCCTATGAAATGGAGGCACGAGTCACCGATGCCGGCAATCAGACGGTCGCTTCCCGCGCTTCGCTCCTCGTTCATCCGGCATCCTATTACATAGGAGCACGGCTGAGAGGTAAGGATGGTTCTCATTGGTCATCCTTCGTGGAAAAAGGAAAACCGGTCACTGTCCACTATTCTCTTGTTCTTCCCGACGGTAAGCCCATTTCAAAAGTCGGGTCTTCTGTGGTGGGAGAACGTAAACTTACCGCAGAACTGTACAAGGTAACATGGAAGACGGCACAGCAGCGGGGAGTACGGTATACGGTCAATACCCATTGGGAAAGAATTGAGGAGCTCGTTTCTTCCGTTCAGATAGATGTCGATAGTGCCGAAGGGACTTTTCAGGTGACTCCTGTTAGCGCGGGAAGCTATTTTATCCGGCTTGCAGGTGAGGATGACAAAAAAAGAAAAGCCGTCACCGAGTTTTCTTTCTATGCAACAGGTGCCGATTTTGTTCGGTGGGGCGGCGGAGATGAGGCGACCATTACGTTACGTCCTGACCGCACCGTTTATGAGCCGGGAGAGACCGCCGTCTTGCTGGCGCAGACACCACTACCGAAAGGCCGTTATCTCTTGACCGTTGAAAGGGAGGGGATATTCGAGGAGCGATTGATTGATTTGGAAGGATCGGCGCAGACAATCGAAATACCGGTCAAAGAAGAGTATCTTCCTGTTTTTTACGTCTCTTTAGCATCATATTCCACCCGTACAGGCGAACCGACCCACACCTATTTTACCCCCGATCTGGATAAACCGAAAGGATACTTCGGCATCGTTTCTCTCGCCGTGGATAACAATCCGAAGCGGATAGAACTCGACCTGACGATGGATAAAACCTCTTATACTCCGGGAGAGGAGGCTGAGATCATCGTTACGGCACGAAAAAAGGGGAAACCTGTCGAAAACGCGGAAATTACTCTTGTGGCGGTCGATCGAGGGGTTTTGGATTTGATCGACTACCATATTCAGGACCCCCTCGATTTTTTCTATGACCCGAACAATTTTCCTTTGGGAGTGCGCGGCGCCGATTCCCGTTCTCTTTTGATCGATCCGGTCACCTACGAAGTAAAAGACTTGAAAGGAGGTGGTGCCGACGACGGTAAACTCGCGGAAAGCGCGCTCGAACAAGGACCGGGTGGAATGGATATTCGGAAGGATTTTAATCCGACTGCTTTGTTTGTCCCGGCCGTAACCACCGACGAGCAAGGAAGGGCGACCGCAACTTTTTCCCTGCCGGATACCCTCACCACGTACCGGGTTACGGCCGTAGCCGCACAAGAAGATCTTTTCGGCTCTATCGAAGATGAACTGCAGGTGAGAAATCCTATCAATGTCCATACCGCTTTTCCCGAAAAATTACGGGTCCGTGACACCGCGGTCGGGAACGTGATTTTGAAAAACCTCAGCGGAGAGAAGCGAGAGGTCACCGTCTCTTTGGAAACGGACACACTCGAAGTGACGGGTCGTGCCGTCCATACCTTTCTGCTTCCTGAAAACGCGACGATCGACGTACCTTTTAAAATTGCCGCGACTGAAGCTGGCGCTGCCCGCTGTACGATCATAACCGAATCCGATGTTTTGAATGAAAAGCTGCACATTACCATACCGGTGGAAAAACCGTACATCTATGAATCGGCAACCACCGTTGGCAGGAGTGAACCGACCTCGAACAGCGGAGGAGCTGCTGAAGAGGGATTGATCATCCCCTCCGCGGTGGAGGATAGTCTCGGAGGGCTCTTCCTCGCTCTTGACGGCTCGCGTCTTGCCGGCATTTCGGCAGATCTTGAATATCTGACCCAGTATCCTTTCGACTGTATGGAACAGCGTGTAAGCAGACTGCTTTCCTATGTTCTTTTCGGCGACTATATGAAACAGACCGAGATTATTCCTCGAGATGTCGATCTAATGAATCATATCAATGAGGAACTGGGGCTGTGGGCGTCCATGCAGCAGAGGGACGGCGGATTCCCCGTCTGGCCCGATGTACCTCAAACCTCCTCTTACTACATCTCTCTCAGAGTGGCCCATCTGCTCGCTTATGCCCGCGAAAACGGGTATCGCATTCCCGACGAGCTGAATGTGTCATCATTATTAGACTATTTAAAACCGAAGGAAGAACAGATTCAACGTTCGACCTATCTCATGCTCTACAGTCTCTATGTCCGATCGCTGTTCGGGGAAGATCTCTCATACGCCGCGGAACGGTGGTTGGAACAGGGAGACAGTTTAGGAATTACCGGCTACGGATTTTTAGGACTTATTTTTGACAGACTGGGCGCTCGTGAGTCGGCAGAGGCCTGTCTTTCAAGGATAGAGCAGTTTGTTCGGCCCGGAACGAGAACGGTCGATATTACCGAAACCTGGGAAGCCGGACAACCGTCGCGGTCCCTTTTCTACAATTCCCGGATCGAACAGTTGTCCCTACTGCTTTTACTGTACAGCAAACTCGATCCCGAAAGTAGTATGATCTCGCGTATTTCAAATACACTCTTTCAAAAGCAGAAAGCGGGGGCCCGATTCAATACCGCGGACACCGCATGGGTAATTAAGGCGTTCCATGAATTGTACCGTCTGGAAGGTAAAGTCCCTCCCGATTTTTCAGCCACAGTCGCGTTGAACGGAGAAAAAATCGCTGAAACCCAATTTGAGGGGAGAGCGGATGAGACCAAATTGCTCCGTTATCGTTTTACGGAATCTCCACTCTCTCGATTCCCGAAGGATACGATCCTGCCGCTTTCTTTTCATAAGGAGGGGCGGGGCACTCTCTACTATTCGGCAACACTGCGGTACGCGCTGCCTTCGGAAATGCTCTACGGTCGCGATGAGGGAATATCGGTGCTCTCAACTTTCGAAACACTCGAAGGTGAAGAGATAACCGAAGACCGACTCGTAGTCGGCCGGACCTACCGGGCCCGTGTTACGGTGACCAGTCACCGGGACCGTACGTTTCTCGCCCTTCGAGTTCCGGTACCTTCAGGTTGCGATATCATCAACAGCACCTTTGTCACATCCGCGCAATTCAAAGAATATGAGGGACAACAGGAGGGTCCCGGGCGGACCGACGGTTATTTTTCGAGCGATGACCTCCTTTTCTACTCCTTCGGAAAGGCCCATACACCTGTTCAGAAGATAATGACTAATGAAGTCCGTTATTTCTGGAATGTCGTACCGAAAGGGAAACAGGAGGCGACTTTCCTCTTTCGGGCCGTTAATGCCGGGGTCTATCCCACACCGCCTGCTACCGCCGAATGCATGTATGAACCGGAAGTCTTCGGAAGAACGGAAGGAAAGTTGTTTATTGTTGTTCGCAAGAAAGAGTAGACGTTTTCTCATAATCATCGGGATATTTATCTCTTTTCTCATCGTCGGCCTGATTGTTCTTGCAGTTGTGCCCTATCCTGAGCTTGATCGATTTATGAAGACGGAGTATAGCTCAGTCATCACCGATAGGGCCGGATATGTACTTTGGGTCGAACCGGTCAATGAGAATGGTCTTCGTCGTGAATATATTACCCTGCCGAAAATTCCCGACTACGTTTTGGGAGTCTTCATCGCCAGTGAAGACAAACGGTTTTATACCCATCCCGGCGTCGATCTTTTGGCTCTCTTTCGAAGTCTTTATCTCAATATTAAAGCGGGAGAAATTGTCTCAGGTGCCTCTACCATCACTATGCAGCTTGCAGGCCTTATCGAACCTCACGAACGGACTGTTTGGGGAAAGATGAAAGAGGCGGTTGATGCCGTTCGGTTAGAGCTGCGGCTTTCGAAGGATGAGATTTTGGAGTTGTGGCTCAATGCTATTCCATTCGGTTTTCAGGCGGAAGGGATTCAAACCGCCTCAAAAACCTTCTTTTCCAAACCGGTGTGGCAGCTGTCTCCGGCACAGGCGCTTGTTCTGTCGGTGATACCGCGCAGTCCCGCCGTTTATAATCCTTTTCAACGCCCGGACAACTGTTTGGAAGCCGCCCTTGCGGTCGCCCGTGAGGGCGGGCTCCCCATCGGTAAACAATCGATACAAACGGCCCTTTCCTCGGTCCGCATGGGCGGCAGGCAAAAAAAGGCACCCCACTTTGTACGATACGCTGTGAGAGAAAAGAACGCATTCACTTTATCAGGCAACGGGGAGGGCATCTATAATAAGGATCGGGAGCAGAGGGACCTTCTCAATTCGACCATACTGAGAACAAGTCTCGATGTGGAGCTGACGGAGTATGTACGGAATAGAATCGCGTACTACGTTGACCGACACCGATCAAACAGAATTCTTAACGGCGCCGGGCTGGTGGTGGACAATACCACAGGGGAAATACTTGCCTACGTCGGCGCAATAGATTTTGCTGATGAAAAGAACGCCGGGCAGATCGATTGTGTCCGTATTACAAACAAATCGGGCTCTTGTCTTAAGCCTTTTCTCTATGCATTTGCATTGGAAAAGGGGTTCCTACCCAATACGATACTCCCGGACATACCGATGTCTTTTGGGAAAGATCGAGTCTACGAACCGCAGAACTTCGACAACCGGTTTCATGGTCCCGTTCGTTTTCGGGTCGCTCTGGCATCTTCATTAAATGTTCCGGCGGTATACCTTTTGGAGCAGGTCGGCGGGGGAGAGTTCGAGGCGTTTCTCGTGAATCTCGGGTTCGAATCCATCCGTCACGTGCGGGACGAGGCGGGCATCGGACTCGCCGTGGGAAACGGTGAGGTGTCACTTCTGGAATTGGTGCGGGGTTTTGCAGCATTTCCGAGAAGGGGTTCCATGATCGCCCTAACAAGCCTTATCGATTCAAAGAAACCAATCCCAAGCGGCGAAAAAATCATGGCGACCTATACCGCCGACATTATCTGTGATATTCTCTCCGATCAAGAGAGCCGTTATCTCGGTTTTGGTAACAGTCGGGTGTTCGATCTCGGTTTCCCGGTGATGTATAAAACCGGAACGGCCGATCAATTTCAAGACATTTGGGCACTCGCCGCCACAACCGAATATACGGTGGGAATCTGGATGGGAAATGTCCATGGTGAGACGATTATCGGCAGGACGGGAAGTTCTCTGCCGGCGAAAATAGCGGGTGAGGTGCTGACAATGATGCAGGAACGGACGAAGGAAGGTGCTTTCCCTGTGCCGGCCGGCTCCCATGAGGTTGCTATCTGCTCCCTATCCGGAGGTGCGCCGAACGAATGGTGCGCCTCGACGGTTACGGAATACCTTCCTGAGGGGAACCAACCGAAAAGGTGTTCCATTCATAGAGAACGAAACGGGGAGTCGACAACGGTGCTTCCGGAACGCTATGCTCGATGGGCGGAACAATACTCGATCGAGAGGGACGTGCGGGAGAAAGCCGGCCCCTTGACAATAATCTATCCGAACAGCGGCTCAGTTTTTTATTTCGATCCCACCATAGCCGAAAAGGACCAAGCCGTTCCCATAAAGGCTGTCGGGGGTCTGCCTGAGCAGCCGGTCCGAGTTGTGGTCAACGGAGAAATCGTTGATACGGTTTCCTACCCCTACCGCTGGTTTCTTCCTGTTAAACGGGGAGATTGGAAGGTGACGTTCGTTTTGGAAAATGAAGAAGATACGGTCTTTATTTCGATACGGTGACTGTAAGAATGGTGTGGTTTGACGGATAATTAATACGGAGGAAACGTCGTGGAAAATGTTATCAAAATGCTATGGAACGAGATTGCAAATGAAGATAGACGAGTTTTGTGTGACCGGACCGGTTGCAAAGTTGAACCGGATGGGGACCGATTCGGTCTTTCAAGTTACGGACAGCATTTTATTATCGACCCCTCTTCGAGAGAGGTAACCGCGTGTACGAAATTGGCCGATCACCTCCTTACGGAAAAAAGCAGCCACTTCGTTCCGGCCTGTCTCCACTACATGGCACGGATAGAACCGATTACCGTTACCGGTGAGCTCTTAAAACCGTCGAACATCCCTGGAGGCATCGTTTTTATTCAGGGAACGCATGTGCTGCCGCTCGATCAAGTGGCACAGCAGTACAATGATGATTCGTCCGGTTTTCTCCGTCGCGCTCAAAGTTTCGGCGGAGCGCAGGTAGGGTATGGAGATGTTGCCTGCAGGTTACCGGTATTTCCGAAACTGCCGCTCACGGTTGTTTTATGGTTTGGTGATGATGAGTTTCCGCCGAAAGGAGAACTCTTCTTCGACACCTCCGCCCGCACCGCTTTGCCTCCCGATGTACTCTGGGGATTAGCCGATCTTACTGTGGAACTACTCCTTGAGAATAGCGCCGAATAACAGTACACTATTGTATATGAGGGTGTTTGCCGATACAAGTCGTTGCGGTCGACCACATCAACTCATCGTTTTCCTCATTATTTTTCTCTGTTTTACTCCTTTGTTCGTTTCGGCACACGGTGGGCAGGAACGGGAAAGCAGTGAAGAGTATAAAGACGTGCACTCTTTCGGCAGGGAAAACGAAAGGGAAAGGATGGTGAAAACCCAAATTGAGGCACGGGATGTAGACAACGTAGAGGTCTTGGAAGCGATGCGGAACGTTCCTCGGCATCTGTTTGTCCCTGAAGAGAACAGAGGTGCCGCCTACCGTGATACTCCCCTGCCCATTGGGCACGGCCAAACTATTTCGCAGCCGTATATCGTTGCCTATATGACCGAGATGCTCGATTTGCGCCGGGGGGACAAAGTGCTGGAAGTCGGGACCGGAAGCGGATACCAGGCGGCGGTTTTAGGTGAAATTACAAAAAACGTCTATACGATCGAGATCATAGAACCGCTTGCCGATCAAGCCCGGGAACGGTTCAAAAAGGCAGGCTACGATTTCATTCGAGTTAGGACCGGAGACGGCTATTACGGATGGGAGGAGTACGGCCCCTTTGATGCAATCATCGTGACGGCGGCTGCAGGCCATGTGCCGCCGCCCCTGATACGACAATTGAAGCCGGGCGGTAAAATCGTCATTCCTGTCGGGGGGGTCTATCAGGTCCAGACATTGATGCTCATCACCAAGAAAGAGGACGGTTCCGTTCAAACCGAACAGCTCATGCCGGTACGGTTCGTTCCCATGACCGGACAAGTACAGAAAGAGTAGCGGCAATTGCCTTATGTATCACGCGGCACTTTTTTTCATTTCAGCAACGGTCATCGCCCTGCAGATGGGGTTGATGCGTGCACTCTCGGTTATCACATACAGCCACTTCACCTCCTTTGTCATTAGTATCGCTTTGTTAGGTTTCGGGGTTAGCGGTACGTTTTTGACGTTTTTTCGGGACCGTATCGGGAGGCACGCTGAGCAGTGGTTCCTCTTCTTTTTTACGCTTTTCACTTTTTTTATCCCCACCTCTTATTTCCTTGCGCAACAACTTCCGTTAGATATTCAATATCTCTTCTTCAGTTCCACCCAGGTGCTCGTATTGGTATTGTACGCTTTGCTGCTGTTTGTTCCTTTTTTCTGCGGTGGTGTGCTCATCGGCCTGATACTTTCTTTTTTCCCTGCAAAGGTCCAGTCCCTTTACGGGGCCAACCTATTGGGAAGCGGTGCCGGAGGGGTCGCCTCACTGTTGATAATGATAATCGTTCCGCCCTTACAACTTCCCTATTACACGGCTCTTGGTGGTATTGCGGCATTAGGTCTTTGGATTTTTCAGAAACAGGTCCGTGTCGTTATTTCTCCCTTTTTTCGGTTTGCCGCGATAACGATAGTCGCGGGCGCGGTACTGCCGTGGTTTTTCTTTGCTTCCGATATTTCGGTCGATCAGTATAAATCCCTCTCCCGGTTTAGAGATTTGCAGCGTCAGGGTGATGCCGCCATCCTTGCATCGGATTTCGGTCCGCGTGCCACGATCGATGTTTTCGATTCTCCTGTTACTCATCAGACACTGTTTGCCGGTATCCAGTCCGAAACCGAACCGCCTCAACAACTTACGATGCTTATCGATGGAAACACGGGCGGGACCGTTTTTAAAGCGGATGACGTCTCCCAAACCGAAATTGTGACCCACACTCCTCAATCCGTTCCCTATCGGCTGCTCAAAAAACCGACAGTGCTTCTTTTAGGCGAAGTGGGTGGAGTCAATGTATGGCTTGCGAAGAGGTACGGGGCGGCATCGATCACGGTCGTACAGGACAATCCTAAAATTATCGAGCTTATGAAGAATGAATTGAGAGAGGAGAACGGAGGGATATTTCTCGCGGAAAATGTGAAAGTAGTCGAGCAGGATCCTCGTCATTTCTTGGAAACCGCACAAGGGATGTATGATATCATCCATTTTGCCGGGCCAGAATCGATTGCCGCCGGTTCGAGGGGGCTGCACGGGATCCACGAAAACTACCTGCTGACGGTTGAAGCGTTTCGCTCGGCAATGGACAAGCTTACCGATCGCGGAATGTTATCCATTACGAGGGGTATGCAGACTCCTCCCCGTGACAGTCTGAAATTGGTGGCAACGGCAGTTGAGGCGGCAAACTCGGTCACCGAGTCAGAGGGGGGCCGAAACGGCGGAGGCGATGCGGCTGAACAACTTTTAGCCGGCCGGAATTATCTGGCGTTTCATCTGGTGGTGGCGAAGCAGGAGCTTTCAAGCGGGACAATCGGCCGATTCAGGGCGATATGTCGTTCCCTCACGATGGATGCCGAATATTATCCGGGAATTGTCTCTTCCGAAATAGAACAGATCAACATAATAGACGGTCCGGAGGGTAAACCGTATTCCTACGTTCATCATGGAATAAAAGAGATAGTAAAAGGAGAGGGTGATCGGTTCTACGCACGATGGATCTACAATATAGGGCCTTCCCGAGACAACAGCCCCTACTTTTCCAATTTTTTCACTTGGAGGAGTTTTCACCGTTTCTTGGAACTTTTCAAACAGCACGGTTTCAACCGAATGGAGTTGGGTTATCTCGTTCTCGTCACTTCATTCGTTGTGGTCACCGTCATTGCTTTTTCTCTCATTCTCGTCCCGCTTCTTCGATTAAGGAAGAAAACCGCAACTATCGCGGGAAAAGGTTTCACGGTGCTCTATTTCGGTTTTATCGGTCTTGGATTTATGTTTTTAGAGATCGTACTCATCCAAACCTTGACTAAATTGTTGGGCGATCCCATTTTTGCCACCGGTTGTGTGCTTACCTCCATTTTGGTGTTCTCAGGTTTAGGCAGCACGGTCCAGGAAAAAATCGATCCGAACACGGGGCGCAGGATCGGGACAGCTGTCGTTGCGCTCATTCTGTTTGGGACCGTACTTCTTGCATTGGATAGAACGGTTCTGAAAAAAGTATATGATGCCTCAGTCCCACTACGGTTTCTCCTCGCGTCCCTTTCAACCGCTCCTCTATCCTTCTTCTTAGGCTGGTTTTTTTCTTCGGGTGTAACGTTGTTGAGGGGAGAGAGGGAACAGTTCATTCCCCTCGCGTGGGGCGTCAACGGTTTTGCGTCGGTTGCCGCGTCCCCGTTGGCCGTTATTCTTTCCCTAGAAACCGGCTACATTCAGGTAATGGTAATGGCCTTCGGCCTCTATGTCGGTGTCGGTATATTGGGTGTGGTATTCGCCCGCCGGATCATTCGATAACGATTTTCGTTTCGATAGGAGCAGCTTGTCGCAGCATCGCGGAAACACCACAGTATCGCTCCTCGCTCAAACCGACCGCTTTTTCCGCTTTTTCTCGGGTAATTTCTCCTCCTTTAAAATGGTAGGTCACCGTTATCTTGGAAAACACTTTCGGATGTTCGTCGGTTACTTCAGCCTCAGCTTCAACGGAAAACTCTTCCGGTTCCGCCCTCATCTTTCTCAAGATGCTGATAACATCCATCGCCGTACAGCCGGCGAGGGAACTCAAGGTCAAACCTTTCGGTTTCGGCCCCTTGTTTTTTCCGCCGACACTTTCATCCGCGTCTATTGTGACGGTAAATCCGTCTAATTCAGCTTCAAAAGCCATTCCTTCCTGTAAGGTTACTCTCGATTTCATAGTTTCCTCCGGATTTTACATTTTACGATTATCGATCACTCGCTTAAGCTTTTCCCCTTGAGAACGTCTGAGGCTTTTCGGTTCTACGAGAGTGATGGTCGGAGCTATCCCTAAGGATTCACGAAGAGAACGTTCGATTTTAGCGCGAAACTGCTCAAGCTCCCGTATTTTGTCTATGGATGGGAGCTCTTCGGACACTTCAACCTGGACTTCCATGGTATCGATACCGGCTTCTCGTTCAAGAATGATCTGATAATGGGGAAGCACTCCCTCCAATTGTAATAGCACCTCTTCTATTTGTGATGGGAAAATGTTGGTCCCTTCGATGATTATCATATCGTCCGTTCGGCCGGTCACCCTTCGCATTTTCCTTAACGTCCTGCCGCAGGCGCACGGCTCTTCGATCAACGACGAGATGTCCCCGGTCCTGTACCGAATCAGCGGAAAACCCTGCTTTG